>JAYEFP010000151.1:0-1986 GCA_034715975.1 Candidatus Bipolaricaulota bacterium
CCTGTGTCGCCTGGTTCTTCTGCTGAGAGAGGCGGGGATCGATTTGCTCGCTTGAAGCGGGCAAAGTTAGAATGTGAAACGTGAGGCAAACTACAAACATAAGGAGATGTTTAGCATGGCGAACACGCGCAAGAAGGTATCAATCCTCGAGCTGCGAGCGATGAAGGAACGTGGTGAGAAGATTACCTGGCTGACGGCGTACGACTATCCGACGGCTCAGTTTGCCGAGGACGTGGGGCTGGAGATGCTCCTCGTCGGCGATTCGCTAGGAATGTGTGTCTACGGGTACGAGGGTACGATCCCGGTGACGATGGACCAGTGCATTGTGCACAGTGAAGCAGTGCGGCGAGCAGCGCCAACCGCGTTCGTCCTCGGGGACATGCCATTCATGAGCTACCAGACGAGCAACGAAGACGCGGTGGCGAATGCGGGCAGGTTCCTGAAGGAGGCGGGAGTTGATGCTGTAAAGCTTGAGGGTGGACTGCGCATCATCCCGCGGATAAGGGCGATTCTCGATGCTGGGATAGTCGTCTGTGGCCACATTGGCCTCACGCCGCAGAGCTCCGGTCAACTCGGCGGGCACAAGGCGCAAGGGCGGACTGTGGAGTCAGCACACCTGCTGATTGACGACGCGCTGGCAATCGAGGAGGCAGGTGCACAGCTTCTTCTGCTGGAGGCCGTTCCGCCCGAGGTGGCAGGCTTCATCACAAAGAAGCTCACGATCCCTGTCCTGAGCATCGGCGCAGGGCAGTACTGCGATGGGCAGCTCCTCATCGTCTCCGACCTAATCGGACAATTCCAGGCGTTCACCCCCAAGTTCGTCAAGAAGTACGCCAACGTCGCGCAGGTGGTCACCGACGCCATGCGGGCCTACGTGAAAGACGTGAAGGGCAAGGCCTTCCCCACCGATGAACACTGCTACCACATGCTGAAGGGCGAGGGCGAGAAGTTCGAAGAGATGATCAAGGAATACGAGTGATCAAGGAGGAACAATGAGCGACCTGCGTGAACGACTACGAATAGATGAGGAACAGCTACACGCGATCAATGAGTTTCTCCTCGATCCGAAGAACGAGGTGGTAAATCGCTTCCTGGAGGTTGTCGAACGTTACGGAACACCGGAGGAGATAAACGCCAAGGCGCACGCAGCGCGCGACCTTAACTCGCTTCTCGATCGGCTGCGTGCGGCCGACTCTCCGTATCTCTCAGATGTGGAGTGGCTCGCCGAGCAGCGCGACAAGGGGGCGTTCATCTCCATCGATGCGTTTCGTGAGAAGGTGCTGGGTGAAAAGGCGAAGGGGATAGCCTTCGATGAGAAGGACGCGGTGACGCTGGAGATCAGCGCGCTGCAGTTCTTCCCGTGGTTGATCGCCGAGGCGAAACAGGCGATCAAGAATGGCGAACTGATGCCCGGCCGCTACATCCGCGTGCGCAATATGGCAGAGCAGGTTGCCGACAATAGCGATATTCTGGCTGTTGCCGCCGCGATGCAGATCGTCGGCGCAAGCTACGTGGAAACGCTTGATACCAAGGGAACGGACGGGTCAAACATCCACCTTGGTGGACCGGCGACGATAACCGGCTACTTCGGCGGTGTCGGCCAGCCGAACGATCACGCAGTGCAGTGGCTCGATGAGTACCTGCAATACTACACTACATATGGGATACGACAGGTGCTGAACATCAACCCTGGGACAGTCCTTCTTGGCTACCTCCTGCACAAGCTGGGTGTAGACATAGAATTCAAGATCTCCGTCTACATGGGGAACGACAATCCCTATGCCGCACTGTGGACGCTGATTGGAGCAAAGCTGTTCTCACGTCCGGACGGCACAACATCGCTCATCGGGTTCAACTGGGCGAACTCGGTGAACAATGAAACGATTGAGGCGACCGCGCCAATGCGCAAAGCGCTCGGGTTCGAGGACGTCGTTCGCTTCGAACACCACATCACCGAGACGTATAAATCGATCGTTATTCAACCCT
>JAYEFP010000152.1:0-7231 GCA_034715975.1 Candidatus Bipolaricaulota bacterium
CCTAAACACTTTTTCATTGGATCATCCCTCCTTATTAGCTTCTTGCACAGCAAATCTCTCTTCATGCCAGATCTAGTATAGGCCAGCAAGGCCATCTCTACTGAAAAACTCGCAAAGTGACCATTGTTTTACTAACAAACCTCCTCGTCAGATAATCGTAAACGGGTCGACCGCGTCGCGCAGGGCGTCCCCCAAGAAGTTGAACGCGAGGACCGCAATGACGATGAAGATCCCTGGGATCAGGAGCCACGGGTGTTCCTCGATTCCCGAGATGTTCGTCGCCGCGTTCAACAGCTGTCCCCAGCTCGTCATTGGCTCGTGAATGCCATATCCGAGGAATGAGAGGGCAGCCTCGGTGAGCATCATCCCGGGGATGGTCAGCGTTGCTGCAACGACAAGGTAACTCGTAACATTCGGCGTGATATGCCGCAGGATGATTCGTATATCGCTCGAACCGGCCGCTTTTGCAGCGGCGACGAAGTCCATCTGGCGAATAGCGAGTACCTGCCCACGAATAACCCGGGCCATACCTGCCCAGCTGACTATCGCCAAAGCAGCGATGATCCCCATAAAGACAACAGTAGCAGGCAACCCAAATCCTGATAAGGCCGCCCCCATCACCAAGAGAATCGGCAGCCCCGGTATCGCCATAAAAACCTCCCCAAACCGTTGGAGAAACATGTCAATTCCCCCACCGTAGTACCCGGAGATCCCCCCCATGACGATCCCTATTGGGAAGATGATCAGGATGACGAGTGGTCCAACCGCAAGAGAGATCCTCCCACCAATCATCGTGCGGGTAAACAGATCGCGACCATATCCATCCGCTCCAAGGAGAAAGATCATCGCTTCGTCCCCGTTAGCCGAGCGGGCTCCGAAGAGGTGAATATCGGTCTTGAACAGGCCCAATAGCTTGTACTCGGACCCGCGAACGAAGAAACGGATGTAGTATTTGGTGCTCGTGTCCTCGACAAAGGTCGGTTGATAAGTCACCCGATC
Organism: Candidatus Bipolaricaulota bacterium; assembly: GCA_034715975.1. GTDB lineage: Bacteria > Bipolaricaulota > Bipolaricaulia > UBA7950 > UBA9294 > M55B144. The sequence goes on from JAYEFP010000152.1 coordinate 1,000, forward strand.
GAACTGCCGCGTGGTTTTGTAGACGAACGGCCTCAAGGAAAACCCGTCGTCACTGCGGAAGTGGAGCGTAGATGGAGGAGAAAAGGAATAGGAATTGTACTGATCCTTATAATCGTATGGCGCGAAAAACTCCGCAAAGACCGCACTCATCACGAGAATAATAACGATTACCATACCAATGTTGCCCAAGCGGTGCTTGCGGAAGGCACGCCAGATCATCTGCCCCTGGGAACGGCTTATATATTCACGCTTTTCAATCTCTTTGTCTTCATCCTTGTTCCTACCAAACCACGTCATAGTCTGTTTATCTCCTTGTTCAATAAAACTCAGCCATAGCGGATCCGTGGGTCAACCCAGGCCAACAATATGTCCGCCAGCAGGTTCCCGATCAATAGGAACAAGCTGAAGAAGAGGAGACCGCCCATGATCACGTAGGTATCCTGCCTCTGCAAGGCGCTCCAGAATGCCCGCTCCACAGTTGGCAGGTTGAGCACAATCGCCGTCACTAGAGAACCGGAGACCAAGCCGGGCAGGCTCATCCCAAGCATACTCACAAGCGGATTAATCGCGTTCCGCACTGCATGCTTGTAGACTACTACGTATTCAGCAAGTCCCTTTGCTCGCGCGGTCTGCACGTACTGCAGCGACAGGGTATCGAGCAGACTTCCGCGCATGTAGCGCAACAACCCGGCCATCCCGGAGGTGCCAATCACCAGCCACGCCGGCCAGATGTGCCACAAGAGGTTTGCGAGCTTTGCCAACGACCAGGGAGCGCCAATAAAGCGATTATCAAACAGCCCTCCCACGCCTAAACCGTAGTTACCAACCTTGAAGATCGCAACAAGAACCCACAGCACAACCAACGCAAAGAAGAAGTTGGGAATAGAGAGCCCCAAGAAACCAAAGAAAGTAAGAGCATGATCGCTTGGTTTATACTGGTGGGTCGCAGAATAGATTCCAAGCGGGATGGCAATAAGCCATGTCAGCAGCATTGTGCTGGATGCGATGATTAGCGTCCACATCAACCGGTCGCCCATGAATAGGGTCCAGTACACCGGCCGCATCGTCTCAAATGATGTACCAAAGTCACCCTTGGTGATGATCTGTTTGAACCATAGCCAGTACTGAACGATGAATGGCTTATCAAGCCCGTACCTGGCCTTCATCTGATTCAATGTCTCCTGCGTGATCTGTGGGTTCATCTGTGCCCGGGTCAGGTAGTCCCCTGGCATGACCTGAATGAGAACGAACGATATTAACGAGACAAGAATCAGTAGAGGAAGCATATACAACGTCCGTCGAAAGATGTATGTGATCACGAAATCGCCTCAGTTAAAGAAGGCGGAGTACAGGTTGCCCCGCACCCCGCCTGAAACTTCAAGCCTTACTTAAAGAAGCAGAGATCCATCGTCAAACCGTTGGAGCCACTTGGGGTAGCAACCGGACTCGATATATTCGCGTTTCCTACCTTGTTGAAATAGACATACGTGAAAGCCGAGTTCACGGTGTACACAAGACCGAGGTCGTCATTGGCCAGGGTAGTTTGGTACTCCTTATAGATCTCGAACGCCTCGTCGTTGTCGAGCGTTGCTACACCGGCATCGAGAAGCTCATCGATCCGCTTCTCTAATTCGGTTGGTTCATCTGCCGCAGAGTAATGCCAGAAGTGCAACCCTCCACCGGAGCTATACACGTTGGCACCGCTGTTTGGCTCGTTTCCACCGGTCAGACCGAGGATAATCATCTCACCGGTCGAGGCGAAGAGCTTGTTGACCAGTGTATTGAAATCAACAGGAACAAAGTTGAGCTTGAGACCAATCTTGGAAGCACGATCGGAGACGATGAGGCAGACTCCCTCACGCACGGTGTTTCCGGCGTTGGTGTTTAGTTCAATCTCAACGCGCGTCCCGTCCTCGTAGTCGCGCCAGCCATCGCCGTCGCGATCGATAATCTCTATCCCATCGAGGAGTGCGGCCGCCTTATCGAGGGAGTACTCGAAGATGACAGCATCTGTTTCGGTGACCGGTCCACCGTAATAGTCGCGGCCAGCATAGAACGGCGACAGGTAGCTCACTGGGCTCCACTGCGGAACGGCAAGGCCGTTAAACAGCGTATCGATCATCGCCTGTTTGTCGACCAGGTGTGCCATCGCCGCGCGGAAGTCGCGCGTGCGGAAGAGGGTACGCAGGTTCTCGTACGTCCCTTCAGCAAGCCCGATATCCTGGTTAATACCAATCCACGATGTTCCGTAATTTGCAACATCGGGATCCACAAGAACAGTGAAGTCCTTCTGCGCTTCCTCGCGTTTAAGGATAGGAACATCCGTTGCGCGGATACCGAGAGCATCGAGTTCGCCGTTACGGAACTTGAGCAGCGACACGTCCTGGCTCGCCACCGTCAGTACCACGTACTTGTCGAAGTAAGGGAGCTGCACCCCATTGGGGTCGTAGTGGTAGTAGTAAGGGTTTCGCACCAAAGTCACGTTCTGGTCAGGGGCATAGCTCTCCACCATGAACGGACCCATCCCAACGAGCTCCGCAGGATCGGTATCGAGTCCCCATGCGGAGTTGAACGTACCCACTGGCACATCCGGATTGAGCTTGTGGACGTACTGAGCAAGCGCGTGCTTGGGCATGATTGGCGTACCAATTGAGTTCAGGATCGGGCGGAAGGTCATCGACAGCGTGACCTTCACCGTATAGTCGTCGACCTTCTCCACTACTGGATACGTATCATCCGGGAGAAGGAGAACGTCACGGGTATCGGTCTCAACGTCTTCGTTGTAGATCAGGTCGTTGAGCGTAAAGACGACATCATCCGCGGTGAACGGTACGCCATCGGACCACTTAAGCCCTTCACGAAGGTGGAAGGTAAGCACGAGGCCATCGTCAGAGACATCCCAAGACTTGGCGAGCTCAGGCTCAATTGCCGAGTTAATCGGGTTAGTATCGACAAGCCCCTTCAGCATCATGTTGCAGTACTGAGTAGTGCTCGTCTCATGTGCGGTAACAACGTTCCACTTCTTGGGATCGCTAATCGAGGCACAATAGAACGTGCCGCCCTGAACACCAGGTTCCTGATTCTCATAAGCCGTACCCGCGACACCAAGAGGGATGATCTTCGCGTCTGCCGGCTGCGCATCATAGCCTTGCGCCACAACGATGGCAGAGACAGAGAAGACGACCAGCAAGGCCGCCACAACTAAAACTAGCTTTTTCATTGAATTACCTCCTTAATCAATCTCCAAGCTCGCTTTCTACGAACCGTAGCGAACAGCCAGCGCGACCTTGTAAGCATCGCGATACTCGGCACTCTTCGTTCCAGCTATAGAGAGAAGCGTGGTCTCGAAGTCGAGCGCGGTCAGGTCCGAGTCAATAAGAAGCGTAGCGAGGGCGATACTGCCAGCCACGCGCATCCCCGCAGTCTCCCCGTTGATCGCCAAGTCCTCAAGTTCGGCTTGTGTCTTGGGGTTGAACGAGAGGTAGAAGCCGGACAGGATTTCACCGGCAGCGTACGCCAGCTCATCGCTATCGTTCGTCACTGCCTGCCCCTCAAGCTCCTCCGCTTTCAAGGACCCACGCATCATGAAGTAGTACGCCTTGGCGGCAGCAAGCTTCATCTCATGGGTCTCACCATTGATCGCAATGTCCTTGAGATAATCGGTCAGACTAAAGTCCTCTGCATCACTCGTAACCGAGATGAGGTAGATCAGTGCCGGTTCGATTGCGGCGGCACGGATCAGCGGATCCGCTGTCCCTTTCAGAATAGCCATGATCTCTTCTTCTGTTTTCGCGCGATACTGGATGGCAAGAGCTTCGCTCGCCGCGGTACGCAGACCAATCGTACGTCCGTTCACGGCTAGAGCTTCCAGATCCGCTTCCGTCATCGCATCAGCATAGGAACTTGCAAGAGCGATTCCAGCAGCAGCACTAATCTCGGGGATGAGCTCATCTGAGACGATCGTCTCTAGATCCGCCACAGCCACCATCGAGAACAGAGCTACCACACAAGCAACAACTACCAACGCCCGAAGGCCAGTAAGTTTCATTCTTGTACCTCCCTTATTACGTTTGCCACTATCGACCCAACATGTCCGCCTTCTGCGCGCCATCACCTCCAGTAATATGCAAGCCAATCTAGTGGAAAGCCTTGCGAAACCTATTTGATCATTAGCAGAATACCACAGATAGCATACTCTTGTCAATGCCTCATTCTGACTCATTTGCCGCAGGATAAGAGGGACGAAAAGAGTGATTCTTCCATCTCTTCTCTCGTTGTCGCACATACCTTGGTGAGCGCTGCATCGAACGAAAGGTATCTGTCTAACGGGGAGGTTGCAATCCAGATCTCGCGCAGGGCTTCTCCACCGTACTCCTCAAGAATGTAATAGAGAAGAAGACCGGCTTCTGTCTCGACCGTCCTCTGAGAGGCCATCCCAAAGTCGATCGAGGATAGTGAGAACCAAACTTTCTCCTGACGCAACCGGCAGCCTTCTTTCACAAGGAGATCCTCATCTCTGGAGAGGGCAACGGCTACCCCAGCACGCAGAAGCCGCGAGTACGTATCCTTTCCCCAGGCATAAACAGGGAGAACCTCTCCCATTCGGTATGCAAAGTCATCTCCAGATAGGAGGTGAAGCGTCGCGTTCTTCTCCCAAGAGAGAGGTATGAGGGAGTCTTCCCTGTCTCGTGTTTCCTCATCGGGATAGAAAAACAGGCTCATTCTCTCTGGAAGATCGCTAGTCGCAAGGTCAAGCGTGTCGATCATTCTTTCATATACGCGCTCGATCTTTGAGATCCCTAGCCGGTCTTCTTGGGATATCAACGGCGAGACAAAGATTCGCAGGCCAGGAGCTTCTGTCACCGTCCATTCCTGGTAAAGAGTGAGGAGTGCTTGCAAGTCATCCTTTGTCTCGCCTTCTTCAAGATACGAGATCAGCGCTTGGCCTTCGGTAAACTCTCCTACCGCAAGAGCGCATCGTGCAGCAAGGGTGATCTCATCTTGAGAGAGATGATCGACTTTCCATATACTCGCTCTGTCCCACGCCGCATCGGGGAAGCCTCCTCCCAGCAGATAGTAGACCGATAGGAAGGCAAGATCAGGAGCATCTCGCCCTTCTTCGATTCCTACCGCGTGCCAGTCCGCTCCAACCTCCTCCGGTAACGCCAAACCAATGCGGTTGAGAAGCTTCATCGTCGACCCCTTGCCCCAGGCCTGTTTCACCGCCCGGATCCCTCCCTTCGCCTCCATGAGAAACTGGACGAATGAGGCTGCTTCTAACCCCAGAATATCCTCTGGCGATGTCGCCCCATGCACAGAAAGCCCAAATAGACTTCGGAGGTCAGTGAATGCGATCGACGCCGAAGAGTACGGAGAATCAAACTGTTGATAGAGTGATTCCGGAAAGCGCCCCCTCTCCTCCGCGTGGATCAATTCGGGCAGAGAAAGAAAGAGTCGATCCGGCAGGGCTGCAACCACCGCATGAAAGTTCCGCTCGGGTTCTGTCGCGTATAGCTTTGTTCCCGCATGAAGGATCTGCGATCCACATTGTCCCCACCCAAACGCGAGGATCAGCTCCGCCAAGCGACCACGCGGATCCTCGCCAATTAGGAGATCGAGTGGGGCTAGATAGGCTGTGCGCGCCTCGGAACTCTTGCGTTTGCTGATCGAGATTTGCATCGCAGCAACATTGTCGTGAATAAAAACATCAATAGGAGTCGGAACAAGATCTGGATTGACATCGAGAAGATCTAGGAGTTCTCCGTAATCTAGCTCCAAGGTCTCAGCGAGCGCAGCGTGATCTTCCCTCCCTGGGCTATCCTTCTGGTATCGAAGGACAAAGTATCCTTCCTTGTAGCATACGGTCCCTTCAAGCTCCGGTGTCGCGACCGGCTCTACAATAAAGATTAAGATGAGAATAACAATCCCTATCGCAAGCCCCCCTATCGCAAGCCCCCCAAATAAAGCGACAAGCGGCTTCTTCCGCATCCTATTCCACAAGGAGTCTTTGCTCATACCTTACCATTATACGCGTTCAGAGAGAGCGACGCATTCGTTGACACTATGCAGGAGGGTGCTATACTTACTTACTGACTTACTGAAGTTGAGTTTTACAAATTCCTCAGTAAAGGAACCCGGACAGGAGGATGCCCCTTGACGTACTCAAATCCGCATCCGGCTAGAGTTTCGTTCCCGAAGCCCGGTCAGTCGGGGCGTGAAGGTGATGGTTGTC
>JAYEFP010000153.1:0-1957 GCA_034715975.1 Candidatus Bipolaricaulota bacterium
GACTACATAGCGATAGTTATCCCAACCGACGAACGGCGCATGGAAGACATCGTTCAGGTTTCGCAAGGTAACGTCGTGAAAGCTGATCCAGACACTGAAAATAGCGGGGAAGAGGACTAATCCAAAAACGATCAGAGCCGTCGGGGAGATTAGCATCCAGGCGAGGCGCGACTCCCGGGCCTGAAGCGAGTTCCACTGACCTGTCGTAGACAATAATCCCTTCACAGCTCTCGCCATACCATGAAATTCAACCTCCCAATCCACCAGCGGGGAGACCTTTCGAGGTAAGAAAGTCGGTCCCAAAGGTAGAGTTAAATAGGGACGCGACGGTACGCCGCGTCCCCGACTGAGATTAAGTAGTTGCTCCTACTGGCGTTCGGCCAGCATCGCTTCAACCTGTCCCTGCAGCCATGCGGCAGCGGTCTCTGGAGTCATGATCCCTTCCAGAGCGATGTTGCTGATGGCCTGTGAAATCAACAGGCGTCCTTCGATATCGCCGATCACGGCTCGCTCCATCGGGTCGTAGTCCGGACGGAAGAGCCACCGCTGCATCGTCTCGAAGCCGTTAGCGATCTGATCGAGCGTATCACTCGCGTAGTAAGCGAAGAACGGGCTAAGATCCTTCCAGCCGTCCACCGCACTCGCAAGCACGGGGATCTTCCCGAACGGTGAAAGGGATAGAACATCGATGTAGCCTTCGGTCAAGAAGTACTCGACGACCTTCTGCGCAGCGGGGTCGGCTCCCTGCATGATCCCAAGGGTCACCAGCTGTCCGTATGTAGCAGAGCCGCCAGGTCCGACCATTTTCGGTGCAAAGCCGGTCTTGAGCGCCAGGTCTTCTACGGCGATCTGGACCTTGTCGCCGCTCGCCATGCCGGAGCCTTCCACAAGGTCATCCATGATGTAGGTGCTGTAGATGAGCATACCGGACTGATCGAGTTGGTAGGCCTCACGCGCTCCGCGCCAGTACTGCGGCCCAGGAATCGCGGCACTCTGTAAGTCGGTGTAGAATCGCAATGCAGCGATCATCTCCGGCGTATTCATGGTGACGTTTCCATCTGCGTCGAATGGCCAGGCATCGTTGGATATCGCTACCTGCTCGAAAACCTGATGCGGGTAGTTCTGACCGGGATCCGTACCGAGACCCAGAGCGTAGAGCAAGTTCCCCGTTCCAGGGAGCACGTCAGCCGCAGCATTGATGTCGGCCCAAGAGACCGGCGGAGTAAGGCCTGCTTCCTTAAACATATCGGCACGATACCAGATGGCCTGAATCCAGCCGTCGTAAGGAATCGCTGCATACTTGCCGGTCGCAGGATCGAGCACCATTGCCAGCGGGCCGGCGCGAAAGTCGCTCTTCCCTATACTGGCGATTGTAGCTTCAGCAGCGTCCTCATCCATAAGCCCATCAGCGGCGAAGACAGCCACGCGCTCGATCCCCATGCGGACGATGTCCGGCAGATCATTGGCAGCCATCGCAGTGGCGATCCGTTGACTAATATCGGACTCTTGAACGGGTATGATCTTCAATTCAATGCCCGGGTTTTCGGCCATGAATCGTGCTGCAACCGCTTCGTACACGGCAACACGATCAGGCTCGTTATCAGTTGTCCAGAACTCCACCACAGTCTTATCAGCTGCATAAACACCAACCACTCCTATCAAGAGCAGTCCAATCAGTATTCCATAGATCCAGGTTTTCTTCATTTTTCTTGCCTCCTTTGTGACATATTCAACGTTAAACAACGACAAAGCGACTAGCGTACGATAGGTCGGTCACCTCCAACACGAGCAGTAAATTTGTTATAACAAATATAGCACTTGAAACCTGCAATGTCAAGAGGGCGAAGAGGACTAGATGCCAGCAAGAACCTGGAAGCGCTGAAACAGTTAGCTTTGTGAGAAGATTGCCCTCAACACATCGCGTGTCTTTTCTACTGCTTCTTCCGGTGTGCCCCGA
>JAYEFP010000154.1:0-7173 GCA_034715975.1 Candidatus Bipolaricaulota bacterium
GCGTGCCTGTCCCTGGCCACCGCGGCCACGACCCATTCCAGTTCCTGCGCCGGCTCCCGCCGGTCCTGTTCCGTCTCCTCTTGGCATAGCAACCTCCTTTCAAGCTACAACTGAACAACCCATTCTCTCGCCCGTTCGCTATCGCTTACTCAAGACCCGTCTGTTGTTCGCAGGCAGGCAGACCTCTGCGAGAGAATGCTTTTTACTTTCTTCATAATTAATAGCCCAGGTTTTTTCTACGGGCGAAAATCATCGAAGCGCCTTCTCAAAGCGAGCGTAAATCTCACGCATCGCTGTTCCGGCAGGGCTCTGTTCATCCTCAACCACACTCTTTCCTTCGATCATTTGCCGCGGAACTGCTGGGTCGTAGGGGATACATCCGAGCATCTGCAGCTCTCTCTCTTTGGCGAATGCCTCGACTTGCGTTGTCATCTCCTCGTTCAGGTCGAACTTGTTCACCACCAAGTAGGCGGGGATACGGAAGTGAGTGACAACGCCCAGGATACGTTCTAGGTCGTGCAACCCAGACAGGCTTGGCTCTGTCACTAGAATCACAGCACTGGCGCCGGTCGCCGAAGCGATCACCGGACAGCCAATCCCTGGTGAGCCATCGATTACCAGCCGTTCAGCCTGCACTTCTTTGACCAGGGAGTGCGCCTTTTGCTTGACCAAGGTGACGAGCTTTCCCGATGTCTCCTCGCCGGGATACAACTCTGCGCTGGCAAGCGGGCCGTGGTCCGTGCTCGCTGTGTACCACTGTCCAGATATCCGTGGGCGGAGTGTGATTGCGTCTGTCGGGCAAACGTAGACACACGCTCCGCATCCTTCGCACAGATATGGATCGATATTGAACTGTTCGTCGATTGCGTGGAAGCGACACACGCGCCGGCACTCGCCGCAATTTGTACACTTAGCGTTGTCCTTTACCGCTTCGCCTGAACCTTGAAACTCTCCTTTTTCTGTTACTTCCGGGTTGAGAAGAAGATGCAGATTTGCCGCATCGACGTCACAGTCTGCTAGGACCTTATTCTCACTGAGAACGGCGAACGCGCTGGCGAGCGACGTCTTTCCCGTGCCTCCTTTCCCGGAAAGAAATAGTATGCTCTTCATTTTGCACCGCCCTGAATTACAGTATGACGCGGAGAAGGGGAGACGCGGTGACAGAACAATCCTCGTATGACCCTTGACTTTGCGTTACACGATTTCTCTCTTCTATTTCTTGTCTTCATCTAATTCTCCAGTCTTCGGGATGATTCATCATGACAACGAGTTTGCCAAGGATATGATTGTATGCAGACATAAGTTCGTCTTTATTACTAGGATTAAGATAGCCGCACTTATTTGCAAATTCCAGCCAAACCTGTGTTTCGGCTGCTTCAGCATCTGCGTCGCTGAGTTTGCTCACAAAGGCTCTTGGGTAACGACGCTTGCGCCACCCTTCGGCTATGTTTGCGCAGACAGAACGGGAAGACCTGCGTATCTGATCGGTCAGTGAGTACCTCTCCTCTGCTGGGAAGACTTTGCTTGCTTCGAAAATGCGCATAGCTGAATCCATCGACAACTGATAGACATCTAACTCATTGAAGTGACGGATATTCGTCATGGATGATTCCCCTTATTCACCGGCATCAGTCGCGACGGGTCTTCGCGTCTTCCCCTCTTCGCGTCCCCGTGTCTCAGTCACTATATCACAAAACGCTCTGAATTTATCCTTCCATTCCGGCATCCCATCGACAAGCGTAATCCCTTGGGAGTAGAGTTTGGCGATCTCGCGCGCAAACGGGATCTTCATAGCTATCGGAATACCCTCCTGCTTGCAGTAGCGCTCAACACGATCATCGCCGATTCCATCGCGGTTTATCACCACGAACACAGGCACCTCGACCGACCGTGCGACGCCGACCGCGGCTTGCAGATCGTGCAGGCCGAACGGCGTAGGCTCAGTGACCAGGATGGCCACATCGGCCCCTTGAATGGCCGCGATCGTAGGACAGCCGGTTCCCGGAGGGGCATCAATGATCGTTAATCGCTCCGGATCGATCATCCCCTTCATCTCGTGGATGATCGGTGTGGACATCGCCTCACGGACGTTTAGCAAGCCACGGGAAAACAGGAACCCATGTGCTGTTCCCGTTTCTATCACACCCAGTTCGTGTGGATGCTCACTAATTGCCCCTACGGGGCAGACCATCTTGCACAGGCCACACCCGTGGCAGAGGTCGTTGTACACGAGGATTTTCTTGCCGATGATGGCGATGGCGTTGAACTCGCACGCCTTGGTGCACTCCCCGCACCGTGTGCATAGCTCCTCATCTACCTCTGGCAGGAGTTTCTCAACCGAGAGCGTGTGTTCGATCTGCGGCTTAAGAAAGATATGTGCATTTGGTTCCTCGACGTCGCAGTCCAGGAACTGCACCGACAACTTGTCCGAGACCGCGATGGCAAGGTTTGTCGCCACCGTAGTCTTGCCTGTACCTCCTTTCCCGCTTGCAATTGTTATTCTCATGATTACGACTAGTCTAATGCTCCTTTGTGGTTTTGCGCGAGACAAGAGCTTTTCTCACGCCCGCTCGCTACGCTCACTCAAGGCCTGCCTGCATGCGCCTGCCTGTGCGTGTCCGCACGCAGACAGGGACACTCACAGGCAGGGCGAAGAGCGCTAAGAACTGCAATCTGTTCGTATTCTTTCCAACGTTCACTTTCCTTGGCGCCCTGTCTGTCTAAGCTAGACAAGCGACAGGCCTTTGCGCCTGCCTGTGCCGACAAGGCAGACAGGTCTTTGCGTGAGAATCCTCTTGTTCTCGAATCACTAAAGTCCTCTGCCGCCTCCATGGCGTGCACCGGTAGCTTTGTTAGAGGGTGTCAGCTTTCCGGCTTGGAAGTCGGCTAACGCTTCGCGCACGGTTCCCTGAGCCCCGGTATAAATCTCTATTCCGGCAGCGGTCAGACCCTGGTATGCGTTTGGCCCGACACTCCCGGTGATAACAACGGTTGGTCCTTTCTCAGCGACGGTCTGTGCCGCCTGTACTCCCGCCCCATGCGCGCCGGGGACGTTTTCTACCGCTTCCAACGCCAGTGTGTCCGTGTCGATGAACAGGAAATAAGTAGCCCGTCCAAACGTTGGATCGACCTCTGCGGTAAATCCGTCTCCTCGTGCCGTAATGCAAGCTTTCATTGATCTAGCCTCCCTGATGATGATCTGTATGACGAGTGTACCCGTGGATAGAAATGCAGGCAACTACTCGCTATTTGTCCGCGGTTGAAAGAGCGCCGCGGCATGGTGCATTATAAGCATATGCACAGAAAACATCCACCGACCCTCCTTTGTGCGCGCCAATAGGTTTGTGGTTGACAGCACGTAAGGCATGTTGATAGAGTGATAAGATGCATATGAAAGGAGATCCAGATGGGGCGTTATAAGAAGCTTCGCTATTGCCAGGAATTCATGGGATATAACCTGTTCAAACCGAGCGGAGTACCGCTTTCGCAGATCGAGGCGGTCGCAATTGCCCTCGATGAGTTGGAAGCGATGCGTCTGTGTGACCTGGAGGGACACGATCAAGGCGAGGCAGCAGAAGAGATGGGAATCTCGCGGGGAACGGTTCAGCGCCTTGTCTATTCGGCGCGGCGGAAGATGGTCGACGTGGTGATCCACGGGAAGGCACTCGCCATCGAAGATACAGAGCACGCTGTCGTGCGCAGCCCAGGACGGAGAGGCCGTGGCCGACACGGTCGTGGGATGGGGCGTGGACGAGGTTGATAGTGTACATAAGGATCGTAAAGGGGTTGGGATTTGATGATCATGCGTACAGTTTTTCGTGTGTATTCATTGCAAAGGATGTTTGAACGGGAATAACTGAGGAGGATGTGCGTTACGTGTTAGAGACAGGGGAGACTGTTGAAGACTATCCCGACGATCGGCCGTACCCAAGCAGATTGATCTTGGGTTGGAGGGGAGAGAGACCTTATACATGTCGTAGTTGCTGATAATGTAGAAGAGAGTACGATGATTGTCATAACAGTTTATAAACCAGACACGAACTTGTGGAAAGAGGGTTTTAGTAGGAGAAGACAATGAAGTGTCTAATCTGTAAGCAAGGAGAGACGAGGCCAGAGAGAACAACGGTGGCGTTACAACGGGGTGGAACGACATTGGTTATCAGGAATGTCCTTGCAGAAGTGTGCGAGAACTGTAGTGAGGCGTACGTAGATGAGGTGACGTCCCGTGAGATCTTGCATCGTGCGGAAGAAGCGGCGCAGCTGGGGTTATGGTGGATGTTCGAGAGTACGCGGGCATTACAGAGAACTAGCGCAGCTTCCAGTATCGCGGAAGCAGTCCAAATGGTGAATGTAGTTGCTTGCTGATAAGTGAGGTGATTGCGTTGAGAAACCTAACCTTGGGTTTGGCTCTTGTAGTGATGTTGGCCGGAAGCGCGGTAGCCCAGGTATGTACAGTGAGGACGTACTTTGGCTCGCCCACTGCGAGTGAACAGATTAAGACGGAGATTATCAAGACAATCGATGGTGCCAGGACGAGTCTGGACGTCGCTCTGCACTCATTCACCGATGATCAACTTGGAGATGCGCTCGCACGTGCCGCGCGACGCGGCGTAAGCGTGCGCGTGATCCTCGCCGCGGGTCAAGACGAAGTGCTTGGCGGGGAGTACAAGAAGCTGACATCGGCTAACATCGAGGTGGTCGTCGTTGGCGCACGGGTACTCTTCAATCACAGGTTTGCTGTAATCGACGAGCGGATTGTGATTGCGGGCTCCTATGACTGGTCGGATTACTCCAATAAGAGCAGATATGACGATGTGTTGTACATCTCCTGCCCTGTGGGGAGCAGCACAGCCCAGCAATTCACCGCGGAGTTTGAGCGGCTCTGGCAAGATCTGAGCGCAGAAACGGGAACGCTCGTTACTCAGCCGAGCCTTGCTTCTGGTGTGCAGTCCGTTGTCATCCACTCGGTCGACCCTGCCGGAGAGTGCATACAACTTCTTGATGTCTCGTCTGCTCCAATTGACATAAGCGGCTGGCGGCTAAGCGACCTCGAGGGAAGCTACACCTTTCCCCCGGAGACGATCATCGAGCCCGACGATCCGTACGAGATATGCATTGAAACATACAATCCAACCTCTGATCCACAAGGTCTATTCCTCAACGATGATCACGACGAGGTCTTCTTGATTACTCCGGACGGGAGGATCATCGATGAGCGGGTGTGGGGATACTGATAAACCCCGCCATAGGTTGTTCTCTTGCAAAGACCTGTTTGCCTCGTCGGCACAAGCAGGCGTGACACAGTGACGCGTAATGAGTAACGAGAAAGGCAGAAGCGTCCTCACGCAAAGACCTGTCTGCCTTGTCGGCACAGGCAGGCGCAAAGGCCTGTTGCTTGTCTAGCTTAGACAGACAGGACGCCAAGGGAAGCGACAACAGGACGGAAAGAGACTGTAGAAAAAGAGAAGAGCATTTCTTCGCGGTCTTGGCCCTGCCTATGAGTGTCCCTGTCTGCGTGCGGACACGCACAGGCAGGCGCATGCAGGCAGGCCTTGAGCGAGCGTAGTGAGCGGGCGGGAGAAAAAGCTTGTACCTCTCGCAAAGACGCAGAGACCGCCAAGGACAGCATAAAGGGGCAGAGAGAAAAGGTACTTAAAACTCAAGAGTTATGGCTTTTCTTAGCGGTCTTGGCCCTGCCTGTGAGTGTCCCTGTCTGCGTGCGGACACGCACAGGCAGGCGCATGCAGGCAGGCCTTGAGCGAGTGATAGCGAGCGGGCGAGAGGAAAAGCTTGTCTCACGCAAAGAACGCAAAGGCCTGTCTGTTCTCGGACTTCGACAGACAGGACGCCAAGGAAAGCAGAAGAATCGGATGAAATAAGAACCTGGAGCATTTCTTCGCGGTCTTTGCGGCTTGAGCGAGCGTAGTGAGCGGGCGAGAGGAAAAGCTTGTCTCACGCAAAGAACGCAAAGTACGCCAAGGGAAGCAACAACAGGAGAGAAAGAGACTGTAGAAAAAGAGAAGAGCATTTCTTCGCGGTCTTTGCGGCTTGAGCGAGCGTAGTGAGCGGGCGAGAGGAAAAGCTCGTGCATTTAGCAAATGCGTCACAAGCGGTTAAGGGACGTTCGGCGCTGAAAAGAGTATGATTTGTACTGTTTGCTAGGTGCAGAACCACAAGCATTGACAAGGTGCCCTAATTCCTATATAGTGGCTATATGGCGCGGGGGTACATAATTAAAGTAGATCCTGAAACATGGTAGACCTACCGTGAGGTGGGGACACAGAGCTATGGGTCTTTCGAGATCGCCAGGCAGCCAGGGTCAAGGGGAAGGTTTAGTGGCTGTAGTGGCGCTGTGTAGAGGGTATTTATTGAGAACGCTCTTCGTCTACGGAAGAGCGTTTTGCTTTGTCAACAGCGAAGAGACCACTGCAGGAAGGTGACGTGCCGTAACTGAGTAGGGGAGGGCGAGAATGCCAAGGAGAACCTTCTGTGGGGTCTTATTCCTGGTAGCAGTTGTAATCATCGGGGGGTGTACGGCGTTCGCGCAGCTCTCAGGGCGCTTTGGGCTGGATCTTGTTGCTCGGCGGATTCCAACGACGTTGACGGGCGAGATAAAGCTGGATACACCGAGCGAATTCGTGATGCTCGAGTTTGCTATTGCCTCGAATCTGATCATCAATGCAAGCTTCGGCTTCGCAGACCTGAATATCGACGCCGTTGTGAACACAGCCGGGCCGGAGCACTGCGTAATCAAGGCGCCGATCAGCCTTGGCGAATTGCCCTTCTATGAGATCACATTCGACAAGCTGGACATTGTCCCCGAAATGTGGTTTGCCGTTCCGTTCGAGGCAGTCACCGATGTAAACAATCTCCCGAACTCGGTGGTTATTCCCCCCGGGGACATCATGTTCGTCAAGGCACGGGTTACGTTTTCGACCTCTATATCAGGATTTAGCATCAAGACTCTAGCAATGCTGGACGATGTGAACTTCCCCAACCCCGGGTCTTCCTACACAACCAGGACCCCCGGATCCCCGTACACGCCCTTATATTATCCAGTACAGTCTCAGAGCTTCGCCGTTGGAAGCTTGGTCTCCGCCAGTTGGCGAGCGCAAGCCGGTTTCTCGATGAGCGCGAGGCTCGGAATAAATGCCTCCCAATCGGGCAGGAGCA
>JAYEFP010000155.1:0-1950 GCA_034715975.1 Candidatus Bipolaricaulota bacterium
TCATTTGCTCATCCATTGTACAGTATTCTCACCCGCGATGTGAAGCGCCTTCTGTTCTTCCTTGTGCATTACCGACTGGTACTCGGCGGTGGGGATATTCTTGCGGGACGCCTCGTCGTGCGTGAACGTCTCCACCTGCTTTGGCATCTTCTTCTTGGGCGTTTTCTTAGCCATCTTGCCTCTCTTATAATGCCGAATCCCTATTGATCAACATTTCTGTCAGGGGATTTTGGCGATTTGGCTGTGCTTGTGTCTGTCTGCGTAACGTGTTTGGCGGGTTTATGACGGGTTTCGTTCTCATGGCTCATTGACGTGTTTGGCGGGTTTATGACGGGTTTGTGCTTGGCGGTTACGTAGTGTGCCGCCCGCCCTGTGTGTCCGACCTTCTCCAAAACACCGAGCTGTGCAAGCTGTCGGAGCTCTCTGAGCGCCGTGCTCTCAGAGACGTCGGTGATGTCCCGATATTGAGCATTGTCAATACGTCCTGTAGCCTTTGCGTGTTTGACTACCTGCCGCTGGCGATCGTTCAAACCAAGCTCTGCCATGAGCCTGTCGGTCAGCCAATCCCTCCACAGAGTTATCACAAACGAGCCATCGCGTTGTTCAAAGTCCGGTTCTGGAAGGCCCGCCTCGCGGCAGAGGGAGATCATCATCTGGGTGCCGGAACCGGCCTTCTCGATATAGCGGGCAAGGTAGAGCGATTCTGCAAGTAATGGATTGTTAGGGATCGAGGGATGGTCATGACGGAGGCTATCAATCGCTAGAGCAGCCGGCAGGGAACCAGGGTTCCAAACCTCAAGACGGTCGGCAAAGAGGCGAACTTCTGCTGAGGCGTTGCTGTTGTAATCCCGATGAGCGACGGCGTTGACGATCGCTTCTCCAATAGCGTCTGGGGGAAGTTCATAAGCGACCCGAGCAGCAGCACTGGTGGTACGGGTTCCCACGGAACGATCGATCTTAGCGAGCACGAAGTCTCTTGCCTGATCGACTTGCTCAAACAGGTCACCAGAGTAGATCTGCTGAGAGGCGAAGGGACGTCGGTATTCTGTTCCGTGGCAATGGACGCACTTCGTCTCGGCGGAGCGATGGAAGTGTTGAGCTTCAGTTCCGAAGAGGAGGATGGCAGCGTTGGTGGGCTTCCTATCTTCGATAAGGTTGAGGTGGGTAAGCAGGGCCCTGGTTGTGGTGTTGAGCTTGAGAGGGAAGCCACGCTCCCGGCGAGCTGTCTCCAAAAACCAGTCGATGCGTCTGCGTGAGATATGCTTTAGAGTAGCGCCGTCGCAGGAGGCTGTGTCGAACGGCGGAACACGCAGTGCACCTATACTGTCAAGGTATTCGACCAGGCTAGAGTAAACCTCGGTTGTTAGAGCGTTGAAGTCATCGATGCGACGACGGATGAGATCGTCGCTTGCCTTGTCGATCAACTGCCTCATCTTGGGCGCACGTTTCTTCTCATCCGAGCCCCAAACGTAAACGAGCCGAACTTTAAGGTGTTTGGTGGCGTGGTCGTATTCGTGTTCCGTTGGCGAGATGCCGTGCTGGTCTTGACGTCCGTATTCGTAACCGAAGATACCGATGTAGATGTCACATTGTTTGACTTCTTCCAGGTAGACCAGGTCAGGACGCTGGTCTTTGGCTGGCAGGTCCTCGAAGAGAAAGACCGATGAAATAAATCGGCTGAGAACGGCGTCTCCCAGGAGGAACGCCTTCAAATCATGACGAAGCTCTTCAAACTCCTTTTGCACACTGCTGATGAAGACTCTAATCCGCGTAGCAGGCATAGGGGCTAGATCTGAAGAACAGCATGTAGAATGACAGTATTGTTACACATTTCATCCCTTTACCGGTTTCGTATCTGTCGGCCCAGCATCTAGAGTTCTTTCTACCATCTTATTGAATTCGTCTTCAACTTTCTCTTTGAAGTCCGCTTCGATCTGATAGACCTCGGTG
>JAYEFP010000156.1:0-7117 GCA_034715975.1 Candidatus Bipolaricaulota bacterium
CCTTCTTCCAGGGGGTGGGCAGCGCCATGGCGAATCGCTTAGCGAGGCCCTTGTGCGTGAATGTCTGGAGGAAATCGGTGTACGCGTGTCGGTAGGCAATCTCTTGCTTGTGCGCGACTACATCTCTGCGCATCACGAGTTCGCCTCAGAGGACGGCGGTGCACACCAAGTCGAATTCATGTTCCGCTGTCGCATACCTCCGGGAGAGGTTCATGTGGGAAAGACCCCCGATCAATGGCAGACCGGCGTTGAGTGGGTACCAGTGAGCAAACTCGATGATCTGTCCCTCTATCCGGCTGCGATCGTGGAACCGCTGCAACGCATTGCGCGGGATGAGAGCCCCGAAGCCTGCTACCTTGGCGACGTCAACTAGGAATTGAGAGATTGAGTCATTGAGAGATTCAGGAATTGAGCGATTGAGCGATTGAGTCATTGAGAGATCGGGAGATTTGGAGTTCTTTCAATCTCTCAATCTCCCGATTATCAAATCACTCAATGGTCCGATCATCCGATCCCTCAATCATAGCCGTCTCTTCAGGAAATCGACGAGCAGCGTGTAGGTGCGAAGCTTCTGGGCGATGTCTGATGATCCGTGTCCCTCACCCGAAAGCTCTACGTACTCAAAGTCCTCTCCCTCCACGTGGCCAAGTTCGATCAGTCTATCGCGGAACAGGCGCGACTGTTCGATTGGGCAGCGCGGGTCGTTCACCCCATGCACGAGAAGGAGCTTGGCTCGCGTATTCTCCGCATAGCTAAGAGCGCTTCGCTCGCGCCATAGGTCTACGTTCTCTTGCGGATCACCCATGTGCCAGCGCAGGAAGTACTTGAAGTGTTCCATGCTCTTCTCGTAGAGTTTTTCAAGGTTGCTGATTCCCACCCAGCTTACCGCCGCCTTCCACAGCTCGGGTTTCTTTACCACTTGCATCAGGGTCATGTAGCCGCCGTAGGAGCCTCCGAAGACGGCCAGCCGGTCCGGATCGACGAACGGAAGGCTCTTCAGGTACTCGGCTCCCGCGGCGACGTCTTCCAGATCCTTTCCGCCCCAGTCGTAACGGTTCATGTCGCGAAACTCGACCCCGTAGCCAGTGCTACCGCGGATGTTCGGTTCGAGGATGACGAAACCGTTATCGACGAGGAACTGGGCGTAGGGGTCGAACGAACGGAAGAACTGGCCGGTTGGCCCGCCGTGTACGACGACGATTGCGGGGAGCTTCTCTCCCTGCGCGATCTCACGCGGTGCGTACAGAATTGCGGATATGGAAAGATCATCGTCCGAAGGGTAGCTCACGTAGCGGGGATCGACGAACAGATCGGGATCGATCGATCCGCTCTCCGCCGGAATGAGGACCGTCTGCTCGCCGTTGTTGATATCGTAGAGGACTAGCTCGTTGCGGCGGGTGGGTGACATATGCGATATGAGGAGTGTGCTGTCTCCAAGGACGAACTCCGATCCGACGGTGAGCCCCGCTGACAGATCGAGCTCCTTTGCGGTGCCGGTTTCAATATCGTAGAGGATTGGCTGAACAATTGCGTCTTTATTGCGCAGGGCAACGAGCCAATTGCCGCTCTCCGACAGGCCCGATGTGCTCTCCTCGACTCCGTCCTGTCCGAGCCAGCGCACCTTCCCCGTGTCTACGGACAAGATACCGGGACGATTGACGCCTGATGCATCGGAGGTGATGGCCAGGTGCTTTCCGTCCGGAAGCCACTTCACTGGGGTCTCGATAGAGCCGATCTTCACCTGTAACACGCGGCGTAGACCGGTCGCGTCCTTGCGTATGACGTATACATCCCGATTTTTCAGCTCCGATGTCTCATTCACGCCAAACGCCAACCACTCCCCATTTGGGCTCCAGCCCCCTCCGCCCGTGACCGGGTTGGCAAAATGGGTAAGCGCTGTGACATGAGTGCCATCCGGGCGTAGCTTGTACAGGTTCATCTGCCCGTCGCGGTTGGAGAACATGACCAACCACTGATTGTCGGGTGAGAACTCTGCCGGGATCTCTTGCGCTTTGGGAGTGTTGGTGAGTTGGCTGACCGCTCCGCTCTCTGTGTCGATCGCGTATAGGTCGTGCTGCTCGTTTCCGCCCTGATCCTTGGCGTAGACGATTGTCTTACCATCGCGGCTCCAGATGAAACCAGCGCGCAACGAACGCGGGACCTCGCCGTGGCTTAGCTGACGTGGCTTGATACTGTATGGTTTGCCACTAGGCAGATCGAGCAGGTAGAGCTCCATCTGACCGGTCTTGTCCCAGTAGAATGCGATGCGCTTCTTGTCCCACGATGGTGTTGGAAAGTAGAAATTGGGAAGGCTTGCTAGCTCCTGCAACGGGATACGTCCTCTGTTCACTTGTTGCCTCCTTGTGAAACGTCCCGTCAGGCTAGCAAAGGGAGAACGCTAAGTCAAACCGAAAGGCTGAGAGCCATCCAAAGAGAGTGCTGATCCATTGTGCGTTTGTACGAGCTGCAAGTTTTCCTCGGCAATGAACTTCACAACGTCGGGCACAGGACCCGACGCTACGAAAGACCAATAGGCCAATGGGCTGCTCAGGCGTGCTGAGAGTGCCGATCTCTTCTATAATCTTCGCACGATGACAATCAACGACAAGACTAAAGATGTGAAGCTGGGGGCGGTGATCACCGGGAGCGCGCGCGGGATCGGGGCGGCGATCGCTCGGAGGCTTGCCGCTTGCGGGTATGGTGTGAGCATCAACTACGTTTCAGGTCAGGAGAAAGCGCTGAAACTTGTGGAGGAGATCGAGGCTGCCGGTGGGCGGGCGTTCGCGTACCGTGCCGATGCAGGCGACTATGAACAGGTGAGATCGCTCGTTGAGGAGACTGCGCGCCGCTACGGGGGAATACGGATCGTTGTCAACAACGCCGGCTTCTCCCAGCACACCACGATCGATCAGATGTCTGTGGACGACTGGAATCGCGCAGTGGCGGTCAACCTGTCTGGCGCGTTCTACACAGTGAAAGCGGCGCTCCCGTACATGAAAGCGCTTGATTGGGCACGCATAGTCAGCATCTGTAGCCTGAGAGCGATGACCGGGTCGAATCACGGTGCGCACTACGCCGCCGCCAAGTCTGGCCTCATTGGGCTGACTAAGTCGCTCGCCTTGGAGCTAGCGCCAGATATCACAGCAAACGCCATCTCTCCCGGGTATACGAACACCGACATGAATGCAGCGGCCCTTGCTAAGAACGGTGAGGCGATAAGAGCGATGATCCCGGCGCGTCGCGTCGCTGAACCAGACGAGATAGCCGCACTTGTCAAGTTTCTTGCTTCGGAAGAAGCCGGATACATCACCGGGGAGACGATCAACGCAAACGGTGGGATCTATATGCGATGACGGATTTCAGAAGATACGACGAGAAGAAAGACAAGGAGGCCGTCGTTCGCATCTGGCGCGAGGTCGGCTGGCTGGAGGAGAAGAAGGAGCACGAGGAGGCGATGGCCGCCGTCCTCGATAGTAGTCGCACGCTTATCGCCGAACTGAACGGCGCAGCGGAGTGCATGGTTAATACCTGCCCTGGCACGTTGCGCCACCTCGAAGATGACGTTCCCTCATCGATACTTGCTGGAGTGACGACGAGCCGCATCGCACGCAAACAGGGGCTAGCCAGTCGCCTGACTGCGCGGACACTGGCCGAGGATGCTGCCGATGGGCTGAAGGCTGCACTCGTCGGCATCTTCGACCAGGGCTATTACAACCAGCTTGGGTTCGGTAATGGCGCCTACGAGCATTGGTACACCTTCGATCCAACGGACCTAAGGATCAATGTCAAGCCGCGCGTCCCGATACGTCTGACGGTGGACGATTGGGAGGCGATACATCGCTCACGTATCGCGCGATTTCGGCGCCACGGGTCTTGTTCTCTCATCCCAGCGCAAATGACCAAAGCGGACATGACATGGAGCAAGAACGGGTTCGGCCTCGGTTATCGCGATGAGGAGAGCGGCGAATTGACCCATCACTTTTGGGCGAAGACAAAGGCAATAGAACACGGGCCGTACACGATTTCGTGGATGGCGTACCAGACAAAAGAGCAACTGTTCGAGCTGCTTGGGCTACTCAAGAACCTGGGCGATCAGGTTAATTCGATTGAGCTGTGCGAGCCGCCGGGAATGCAGATGCAAGACCTTCTTAATCACCCGTTTAGGTCGCGTCGCATCACGGAAAGTTCGAAGCATGAGAACACAATATTTGCTGCGGCATACTGGCAGGTGAGGATGCTCGATCTTCCTGGCTGCTTGGAACAGACGCATCTAACAGGAAATCCGCTGCGTTTCAATCTCCTGCTGACGGATCCGATTGAGCGCTTCCTGGACGATACCAGCGACTGGCGTGGAGTGGGGGGAGAATACGTTGTTGCGCTTGGTGAAGAATCTTCCGCTAGGCAGAAGCGGGATGAATCGCTTCCCACGTTACGCGCATCGGTTAACGCCTTCACCCGCCTGTGGCTGGGAGTGCGCCCGGCGAGCGTCCTTGCATGGAGCGACGACCTATCCGGCCCACAGGACCTCTTGGCGAGGCTTGACCGGACGGTCTGCTTGCCATCACCGCAGGTGGATTGGGACTTCTAGGGCAAAGAGTGCTTTCTGCTTCCTCAGTGCTTTGATGGCGTTCTTGCCTCTCTCTTGATGCTGCGTCAATCCTGCAAATATGCATTTGAAATGCGTGATTGCAGGATGTGCGAAGCAGCATGCTTGGAGGCGAAGATAGATAACCCGAGCGTAGACGCCGATCACGAGCGCCTGCACTTTAAGTATGCAGTGCAGCACAGCACCAGCTAGACAAGCTGTTTGTGCAGAGCGGGAGGCGAGAATAGCAAAGCAGAGGTATCGCATCACTGAGTAGCAATGCAGTAAGTGGTTGTCGTCTTTTCA
This sequence comes from Candidatus Bipolaricaulota bacterium, assembly GCA_034715975.1. GTDB lineage: Bacteria > Bipolaricaulota > Bipolaricaulia > UBA7950 > UBA9294 > M55B144. Next base: position 4,892 of record JAYEFP010000156.1, read on the forward strand.
GACGCGATCGGCTATTTGCTGAAAAAGAGAGAGCGCTCAAGCGGATTTCGGTATCTGTAGGTGTGTTGATATACTCGGTTCATCTGATATCAAGCGAGGTGGAGCATGAACCCAAGGGCGAAGCCAGGCACACGGCGGCGAATGGCAATCGCACTTCTTTGTGGGGCTCTTCTGTTGGTTTTGTTCGCGATTGGGATTTACGCTGAGGAGGAATTGATTCCGCATGCATCGATCGAAATCCTTGGCGATATTGGTTTTACGGCGGAGAACGGTGTCGTTGCGGGAACCGGAACTAGCAAGGATCCGTATCTGATTGCGGGGTGGTTGATTGACGCCACAGGTACTTCGTTTGGTGTGCACGTTGAGGGGACCACAAAAGCATTTGTCATCGAAGGATGTCGGGTCTTCGGAGCAAGCTCCACAGCGATTAACCTTGTGGACATAGAGATAGCGTGTATCACCAACTGCCAAATGGAGAGTAGTTTCTACGGGCTTGCTGTTGAGGAGGGTCACGATGTATGCATCAGTGATAATACCTTCTCTGGGAACGAATATGCTGGTCTATTCCTTCTCAATGCTGCCAGTAACGACATCCACGACAATCTGTTTTGCGCTGGAGGAGCGGGGATACTGTTCTACGAAAAGGCAATGAATAATAAGATCCATGATAACATCTTCGACCGCTGCAAGATCGGCATTTCTATCTTGTCGCTTGCTGGTGGCGGAAACCACATTTACTACAACGACTTTCTCTCCTGCCGTGCGGCGAGCGAGGCGTGCAACCTGTGGGATGATGGCAAGGGAACGGGCAACTACTGGAGCGAATACGGACGGAAGGATGCCGATGGGGATGGAATTGGAGATGTCCCGTATCGCATTTTTGGCTCTGGCTACGAATCTGACTACCATCCGGCGATGATCTCGTTTCACCCAATGGCAGACGAGTAAACCCAGAACTTAGGCGGAATATCTATTCGCCGATGATCTTTACGAGGACGCGTTTCCTGCGGCGACCGTCGAATTCGCCGTAGAAAATCTGCTCCCACGGGCCGAAGTCGAGCTTGCCGTCGGTAATCGCTACCACCACTTCACGGCCCATGATCTGGCGTTTTAGGTGGGCGTCGCCGTTATCCTCGCCAGTGCGATTGTGGCGATACTGGGAGATCGGTTCATGCGGGGCTAATCCTTCCAGCCAGTCTTCGTAGTCGGCAATGAGGCCGGATTCGTCGTCGTTGATGTACACGCTTGCCGTGATATGCATCGCGTTTACCAAGCAGAGTCCCTCCTTGATTCCGCTTTTCCGCACAGCCTCTTGCACCTGCGGGGTGATGTTGATGAACCCACGACGGGTCGGGACTTCGAACCACAATTCCTTTCGGTAGCTTTTCATCAGTGTTTCCTCCTCGTTTTGCTTCGATGGGCATTCCAAGAGACCCGAGGCAAAACCTGTACAAAAATCATAGTCAATTGTACAACCAAGGTATACAACTGGCATCTTCCACGATCTGGATTTCTTCTCTCGTGGTCCCTGCAAACATGCATTTGAAATGCACAATTGCACGAAAAGGGAAGAAGCATGCATGCAAGCGAAGCTGCAATTCGGGCGTAGGCGTCTACTCACCAGAGGCTGCACTCAGCCTATGAGGCGCATCGCGCCGCGCAGCAGCAGCTAGACAACCTGTTTGCGCGGTGGGAAGAGCTGGAACGGAAGATGGCGCAGCAGTAGAGGCTATTTGACGCTGTGCCACTGTCGGCAGGTCGTGGAGTTGGAGAGCAAAAGCCAATGGTAGATCATATCCAGCTTCTTTCAGATTGTGCTTGCACTTTTCGATAGCACTTTGTACAATGATCAAGTCGGATCACAGCCATAATTCAGGGGGCATCATATGAAAGCAGCAAAGACGCGTTTGACGGTCGATCTGCCCGGGGAGTTGGTGAAATGGGCCGATACGGCCGTTGAGCGGGGTGCAGCCCGCAGCCGCAACCAACTGATTACCCAAGCGATTGATGTGTACCTCCACAGCCTAGAAGAGGCCGAAATTGACGCCCGGTTCAAGGCGATGGCCGAGGATGAAGCATACCAGAAGCTGGCATTGCATCTTACTCAAGAGCTCGAGTATTCTGACTGGGAGGCCTTCCAACTTGCTGAAGGTCAGGAATCATGAGCTTTTCTCCACCTCAAGCGTCTGCAGAGTTGCCTCCCCGCCGCGGTGAGGTGTATTCGCT
>JAYEFP010000157.1:0-1927 GCA_034715975.1 Candidatus Bipolaricaulota bacterium
TCCTTCCTACGCTCCAGTTGGAACCTCAGCTACACGAGGAGATCGAGGTTCACCTGCAAGGGCTAGAGAACCTGATCGCCCACACGCACGCCGGGAACGGCCGCCCACGCGCGGTAAGCATAGGGCATCAAAGCGCACAAGGGGCACTCCTTCTCTTCCCTCAATATGTGGGCACAATCTATCACTTGATCGGCGTCTTCAGAGATCGTAGTAGAGCGTAAACTCTCGTGTAGGTATGGGTCGCTGGAGAGCAATAGCGACCAGCTCATTTGATTGAAACTTACTTATCTGGACAAAGATCTGCTTTTGTGAGCTTGTTCTCCTCGATCCACGTTGCAAGATCAATCTCAGTATCTATTGTTACCGAGCAATGCCAGCGACCGCCGTACTTGTCCCAACTGAGAAACATCACCCGGATGCTGTAAGCGTTGGCTAAGAGTTCCATAACAGCAGCCCTGGCTTCCTTACCCTTATCCTTGCAATCGCCGGTCATTTCTGGCGTGTCAACATAGCGGCCATCATGGAACGCGACCCGAACGTCAACCGCTGCAATCAATTGCGGGGCAACGTGTAGCAGTGCCTCGAACGTGTCTCCGTCGATCACTTCAGTAATTGCTAACACTGGGTAATCTGGTCCAATGGGCGCGTACTTCACCGCGTCCTGGTTCCACAGGTCGGGAAACACCTTCACAGGCTCACTTGCAACGGCAACCGTTATCAGCAAGACGATCAACAAGCTAAACAACGTAAAACGCTTCATCCGTATCACCTCACAATGAGGTGTACATTAAACACCATAGAGATGTCAATAAGGGTAACATAAGGTGCCCCTTAGTCGTCTTGATGGTAGTTCCCGCCCTCCATACCATCGCTATATGTCCACTGAAAGGTTTTACCTACGAGTTGATCAAGAGATGCGTGATAATCGCGTTCTGGAACGGTTGCGTGAGATCGGCAAGAAACGCAAAAGGTCGGTGAGTTTCTTGATTCGGGAAGCTCTCCTGCAATACGTTGAGGATCAAGAAAGCAAAGATCTCTCCGTTGATTAGTAAGTGTTGCCGCCTAAGGGCAGAAGATGATCGGTAAAGGGAACCTAAGTCTGTCAGAATGGTGGGCCTGCCTGTACTTGAACGAGAGTTCCCCTGCTTATCAGGCGAGCCCTTTAACCAGCTAAATTACAGGCCTAGTCATCAGTGCTATGGTAACCTTGGCGATAGGAGAGGCGGATCTTGTTCAATGGCTGCCCCTTGGTTTCCGCAGCTACTTCGATAGAAGGCCGATCAAGCCAAGCAGGATCAACACACTAACCAGGTCCCCGATGACGCCAAAGGATACTCCCAACACAATCCTCAGAGAGAGAAGCACAAGTGATCATTTCCTTGTGCTAATTCCCCTTGCGTAGGTTCCTACGAATGTAGCTTTCGCGCCGCGATGAACGACAGGCCACGCTTGGTAAGGGCAGTGGCGGTGCGGTTCACCGCATCGTGCTTATCCAGGTAGTTCCGTTCGAGAAAGGGCATCATCCCTTGCTGCTCGATCTGCTCCTTTGACAGGAAGTACTCAAGGATGTCGGATGGGTGCTCCCGCTTCTCATCCACTTGCGGACCGGCCCCCTCATGCTTGGCTGAGATGTTTGCCACATGGTCGGCAAGTTGCACGAGCTCGTCGGTGCGGTCGTAGGGTTGAATAACGATCGATTTATACGTCTCGGTGATGTGGTGTTCGAAGCGAACGACGTCCTCGAACCCGAGCGCTTTGCGCATTGGCGCGGTCGCCTCAATCGTTTCATTGTTCACCGAGTTCGACCAGTTGAACCCGATGAGCGATGTTGTGCCGTCCGGACGTGAGAACAGCTTTGCTCCAATCAGCGTCCACAGTGCGGCATAGGGATTGTCGTTCCCCATGTAGACGGAGATCTTGAATTCTA
>JAYEFP010000158.1:0-7080 GCA_034715975.1 Candidatus Bipolaricaulota bacterium
GCCTTCTCGCGGCACTGAAGCAACGCTAGCATTCAGCTGGCAGCCATCGGATTGCAGCAAGAAACTTGACAGGAGATCACGTTTTCGCTAGCTTTGCAGTTCCGAGTTCCGAGTTCCGAGTTCCGAGTTCCGAGTTCCGAGTTCCGAACCTCTCGTCCGCTCGCTAAAGCTCGGTCAAGCTCACCGCGCTTGCTAAAGACTGCCCTAATCACGAATGACACGAATCAGCCAAATGTCACTAATACTGCTCACTGTGCAGCCGACAAGCTTCTCCTTGTTCTTTCATTCGTGGGATGTGTGATATCTCTCAGCATTCCGAGCTCCGCCCATTTACTATTTACTATTTACTATTCACGACTTACTGCTTTTCACCCCTTGATCACGATAATCGGAAGCAGTCTGGCCACCGGTCTGCTGATCCCCGACTGCGCCGCCGCATCAACCACGCGTTCCACGTCTTTGTACGCTCCCGGCGCCTCCTCGGCGATCCCACGTGTGCTGTGAGCTCTTAGGATGATCCCGCGTGTGGCAAGATCGCTCTTGACGTCGTCTCCCCAGTACTTCTTCGCTGCCTTCTTTCGCGAGAGGGCGCGCCCCGCTCCATGGATACCGCTCCCAAACGTCTTTGTCATCCCAACATCGGTTCCGTGCATAACGTAGGATGCAGTTCCCATCGTCCCTCCCACGAGGGTGGGATGGCCGACATCGCGGTAGACAGCAGGAGATTCAGCGCGGTGCGGACCGAAGGCACGCGTCGAGCCCTTGCGGTGAACAAGCAGGCAACGCATCTCTCCATCGATCGTGTGTTCCTCGAATTTAGCGTTGTTGTGTCCGATGTCGTAAACAGTGCGTACGCTGGAGGGAGACATGCCGAAGATGCGGTGAAGGACGGAACGGACTAGATGCGCGATAACCTGGCGGTTGGCAAATGCGCAGTTGGCGCCACAAGCGATAGCGCTCAAATAGCGCGATCCTTCCGGACTCCTGATCGGAGCACAGACCAGCTCGCGTTCGCGCACAGGTATGTCGTACTTCCTACTTGCCTCCTCCATCACCTTTAGGTAATCCTGTCCAATTTGGTGTCCGAGGGCACGCGACCCTGTGTGGATGGAGATGACGATCTGTCCCTTGGTAAGGCCGTAGGCTGCGGCCGCTTCTCGATCCAGGATCTCTGCCACCTCTTGGACCTCCAGGTAGTGATTTCCCGCACCGAGTGTCCCCACTTGCCGGAACTGGCGCTGCTTGGCGACCGTGCTTACTGCGCCCGGATTGGCCCCATCGATGCGCCCGTTCTCCTCAATGAACTCGATGTCCTCAGCAAGACCATATCCCCGTTCGATAACGTAGGAAGCTCCCTGTTCTAGCAGCTCGTCGATCTCGCTCATTGGCAGGCGCAAGTTTCCTTCTGAGCCGATCCCCGCAGGCACGGTATCGAACAGATCCCTTGCCACATAATCGGCACGCGACGTGAGGGCTGCGCGATCGAGGGGCGTGGCCAGGAGCCGCACTCCGCAGTTGATATCGAAGCCAACGCCACCAACGACGACTACGCCCTCATCCGCATCGAAGGCAGCCACTCCGCCGATCGGGAAACCGTATCCAGGGTGGACATCAGGAAGGGCCAACGCCTCACCGACGATTCCGGGCAGACAGGCAACGTCCCGCAACTGACGCAGTGCGTTCCATTCCCTTTTCTCGACTGTGTCCTGCCGAAGCTGGGCTATCGTGAGCTCATCGGCGATCACACGTGCTGGCACGCGCATTTCGCCGCGCTTAGCAAGGACCCACTCTGCCTCTGATATCCTCTCTAGTTCCAGTTTCTCTGTCATCGTTCCTCCCTACACGTCAAGGACACACTGGGCGATGAACCGCTCGTCCTCCTGCCACACGCGCAGCCCGGCGTAGGTTACTCCCTTCACCTCGGTCTTCGCCTCATGGCGCGACGCGTCGAACGCCTCCCCGCGTGCCGATCCGACGAGAACAATCTCATCACCCTTCTGTTCTATCGTCGCAGCGAAACGCGAGAAGACAAGGCCACTTAAGTCCTTCTCGCTGAGCAACCGCCCCAGCCATTCCACGAAAAGAAGATCGGGTGTCCTGGCGGAGACTCGCACCTCCACCGCCTCTCGCGATCCTACCTGGTCTATGTCGACCATCAGGTTGAACATCGCCCGCGCCGCTTCGCAGAAAGCCTCGCCTAGAGTCTCCCCGCTTGCACGGATGCAGACATCCGAAATGTGGTCGAGGTACTCAAACGCCATCTTCACCTTTGCTCCCAGCAAAGGGGAGCGTGAATACCGGAGAGTAGACGGCACCGCGTGGTGTCAGGCGACTCTCCATCAACACGAGACGGTTGGCGTGAAGCGTCCATGCCGGCTGACTGATCTGCCTTATTGCCTGCGACAGCGGCGTGTGAACACGACCCTTGATGCGGGCAAGAGTGATGTGAGCTATGGATTCCGGGTGGCCGGGTGGAAACCCAAGCTGCGAAAGATCGGAATCGAGGAGAGATAGGAGGTTGAGGAAGGGATCTGGCGCTTTGCCTCCTACCCACAGCACGCGCGGGTTATCAAGGGATGGAAACCCGCCCACCTGATCGAGCGGAATATCAAAGGAAGGAATTTCTGATGTAACGGACTGGCATCTTCCCTTCAGATCGACAGTGAGGAGAGGATCGATCTCACCTAAGAAGCGAACCGTTACGTGGTAGTTCTCCGGCTGCACCCAGGACGCGCGCGCGTCAACTTGTGGGCGCAGCTCCTGCGAGATAGAGGCGATCTGATCGCGTATGTTTGGGTCTACGGGGATGCAAAGAAACGTTCGCAAAACGCCCACCTCCATGTGCGATGATACCACAAAACGGTGGCTGGAGATCAGCCTTCAGCTTTCAGTGAACACCTTGACACAGAACTACATATCGGCTAGCGCATTGTTTTAGTTACGTTCTACGTTCTACGTTCTACGTTCTACGTTCTACGTTCTACGTTCAATAATGCGCCTGTGCATGGCCTCTTCGAAATAACTCAACAGACGCTTCTGTGGACAGCCAGCTCAGGCCAAGGGATCCTCTAACACCCGCAGAGACCCGCTTACCGCTGCTCCCTTCCGGGCCTGGCGGGGTTCACAGGCATGCGCTGCAGAGGGCTCAACCCTCATCACCACTTATCCAAGGCGGACCCTGCTTCATTCCCCCTAGGAGAACCCTTCGGTTCCACTGTAGCGGGTTGTGGATATAGGGGACCGCTAGCCCCCCACCTAGCACAGGCGTTGGCGGAGGGGGCGGGATTTGAACCCGCGGTACCAAAAAGGTACACCAGTTCTCCAAACTGGCGGATTCGGCCGCTCTCCCACCCCTCCGGATTATGTGTTGATTCTAGGGATAGATTGGGTAGATTTCAACCGCGTTTGCCAAGAAATCACAGAACCGGTCGATGGGGAATCACGAGTTGTGTTCTCTGGACAGCAGCGCTCTGCGCATGCGCTTCAGACCCTCCGTAAGGTTCGATCGTGGTGTAGCGAAGTTAAGACGCACGAAGCCTTCTCCTCCATGACCGAAGCGGGCTCCGTCGTTCATGCCAACGTGCGCTTCGCGGAGGAAGAACTCGTGTGGAGTCTCCCTAAGGCCAAGATCGCAACAGTCGAGCCACGCCAGGTACGTTCCCTCGACCGGTCCCATGCTGATTCTCGGAAGTTCGTCAGCCACGAACTGCCTCAAGTAGTTGCGATTCATTTCCAGGTACGCGACGGCCTTGTTCAGCCACTCTTCGCCGTGAGTGTGGGCGGCCTCGGTGATCACATAGCTCATGATCCCAACATGCTGGACGAGTCCGCGGCGCGCTTCCGCCAGTTGTTGCCGCAGTTTGGGGTTAGGGATCACTGCGATGGCGCAACTGATTCCGGCGACGTTGAACGACTTGTTCGGCGCGATCAGGGTGATGGTTCTACTTGCCAACTCTGAATCGAGGCTAGCGATCGGCACGTGCTTTCGCCCGTCATAGACGAAGTCGGCGTGGATCTCATCAGAACAGATGAACATGTTGTGACGAAGACAGATCTGCCCCAGCCTTTCGAGCTCGTCGTGGCGGAAGGCGCGCCCAACTGGGTTGTGCGGATTGCACAGGATGAATGCCGAACAGTTTTCGCTCGCCGCACGTTCTACATCATCAAAGTCGATCTCGTAATGCCCGTCTTCTGTGCATATCAGCTCTGATGGCCGCGCTTCCATCCTGGCATTCTTTGGGACATCGAGGATAGGAAAGTAGATTGGTGGCTGGTAGAGTAGGCCTGTTCCCTGTTTCCCCACGGCCTGGATCGCCAGGTTGAAGCCAACCGCGACATTTGGCAGGAACACGAGGGCATCCGAGTCAACCTTCCAGTGATAGTGATGCACGATCCAGTCGACGACAACCTCACGTAGCTGGGGCGGTTCCTCAGGATACCCGAAAACTCCGTGCTCGACTCGTTGCTGCAGAGCGTCGATTATCGCCTGGGGTGAGCGGAAGTCCATGTCTGCCACCCACATTGGCAGCACATCATCATCGAAGAAGTTCCATTTGATACTATCAGTGCCGCGTCGCTCAATAAGTTGGTCGAAATCGTTGTCGAATTGGGTCATGGTTTGCGATCACTTTCCTGGTATGAAGATAGCCCCGTAAGCTGTGGCCTGGTGCCAATTATCATCGATCGGTCGTGCGCTGGCAATCGTAGATATCACCTTTCTTCGGTGCTGTTGGATGAAGGATAGGACGAGGCGCAGAAGGTTGTTCGCGTACGCGCCCTGAGTGAGAAATCATCAGTTCCTTAGAGGATAACCTCCAGCACGCTCAGCACCCTTTCAGATAGTGGTCAAACCAGGACACGATCTCCCTCAATCGGCGCAGGCGATGGTGTGGTTTCCCTGTGCGCGATAAGTTGTGGTTCTCGCCGTGGAACAGGACGAGCCGGCTGTCCACCCCGTGATAACGCAAGGCAGTGAACATCTGCAGTCCCTCCGCCATGTAGCAACGGTAATCCTCATCGGAGTTGATGAAAAGCGTAGGCGTCTTTGCCCGGTGCGCGTAGCGCAGTGGCGAGTGCCACCATAGCTTATCGCTTCCTCCTTCCTCCCACGGAGTCTTCCCCATCTGGTCTTTGTTGAACACATAGCCGATATCCGTGGTACAGAACTTGGAGATCCAGTTAGCGATAGAGCGCTGCGAGCAGGCGGCGCGGAAGCGATCTGTGTGGCCGATGATCCAGTTGGTCATGAATCCCCCGTACGAGCCGCCGAGCACACCCAGGCGCTGAGGATCGATAAACGGGAACGTCTCCGACGCGTGATCGACCACCGCCATCAGGTCTTCGTAGTCGATCGTGCCGTACTTCCCTCGTACATCAGCAAATTCATCTCCTCGTCCGGAGGAACCGCGTGGGTTGCAGTAGATAACGGCGTACCCCGCTCCCGTGAGGACCTGCATCTCGTGGAAGAATACGCTCCCGTACGCCCCGCGCGGACCACCGTGTATTTCAAGGAGCGTTGGATAGCTCTTTCCTTCCTCATAATTGGTCGGCTTCATCACCCACGCCTCGATCTTCGTCCCGTCCTTACTGGTGATGAAGAATGGCTCGGGGTGGGAGACGGTGCGCTCAACACATGCACCACTGTTGAAATCGGTCAAGCGTTCCTCGCCATTACTACCAAAGGAATAGATCTCCTGCAGCCGATCGTTGCGCAGTCCGGCATAGAGAATCGTATTCCCTCGGACAGCGAAGGAATCGATTGTCCCGGGTAGATCCACGACTCGTTCCACTTTGCCACTAGGATCGACAACGTCGAGGTAGGTATTCCCTCCTTCGGTGATCGTGAGGTAGAGGCGTCCACGATCGACCTGGGTGATTGGCCCGCTTTCATAGCGGCAGTCAGAGCCGACCGATGTCCCCACCGAGCGATCCCACCCAGGAGTGATGTTGCGCACTTCGCCGCTTGCAACGTCGACGGTCAGCACCTCGCGGCTTTGCCCACGGCCGTAGCGTTTCATGTCCGTTCCCAGCACGGCGAGCGTCGTTTCGGCGAGGAAGCGCACCTCTCCCAGGGCGTAAGTGTCACGTGATAGGCAGCGTGATTCTCCCGTGGCTAGATCGTAGATCCATAGCTCGTCGGTGATCGGCGCCTTTCCGGGGAACCGGCGGGCAACGAACGCTATTTGGTCACCACGTGCGTCGAACGCCTGTACCTCAAGTTGAGCTTCGGTGAGATCCTTCTCCGTGCCGCTTGCCAGGTCGAAGGAGAACAAGTGTACGCGCCGCTGGTTGGTGAACCCCTTCTCGTTCTGCCAGAACGGGATCTCGCTTAGAACCTCGTAATCCGCCGCGTTCTTGTCCTCTTCCGTGGTGAGTGGGATGCGCGCGGTGAACAGAAGCGTATCATCAGCGACCAACTGAATCGATTCTACATGATGGGGAATGGTAGCGATTTTCTCCGCCTCTCCCCCATCGAGTGCGATTCGGTAGAGAAAGCTTTCTTCTTCACCGTCTTCTCGCTTGGACAAGAACAGGATTGCCGAACCATCCGTGTTCCAAACAAATGGGCCATCCTTCCCGGCTGTGGTCAAGCGGCGGGTACGGCGCGAGTTGAGTTCGATGAGATAGATCTCCGAGCGATAGTCGTCCCCTTCCATTGTTGCCTGACGCACGCGAAACGCCGCATGCCAGCCTTGGGGATCGATCTGCACGGAGGACAGAAAACGATATGACAATAGATCTTCGATCTGCACTGGCTTCATAAAGTGGCTCCTTCTTAGCGAGTATGTTCAACCTTCAGCGATGGCATTCAGGCTTATGGAGTATGGTACTGCCTCCTGGTCGTCCAGCACAATAGAGAGTCTAGGAAGGCTCTGAATGTAGAAGGAATGAGATAAGCAGATGAGAGGGCGTCTAATGCTTCAAAGAACATCGCGCTGAAGGACTGAATATCCCACGTTTCCTTCAGAATGGAGTTGCCTTAAGGTACAATTTGAGTGGCATTCGAGGATACGCCACCGAAAGTATCGATAAGGTCGTGCCCGTGCCTGACAAAAAAAAGGATGATTTTGAAGTTCCCAG
>JAYEFP010000159.1:0-7059 GCA_034715975.1 Candidatus Bipolaricaulota bacterium
TGGGGCGCGCCAGTACAACATTCAAGGGCAAAGAAGCCGCCTTTATCGGGCTCATAGTTCGATCAACAGAGTGGTCCTTTGTCGTTTTGAGGGGATAGTGACTTCTAATCTTGGTTTGCACAGTATAAATGTCGGTTGCGAAGCAAGACCGGAGGTCAAAGGGAATTTACCACGAAGAATGGAATTCGATGGGCTGTCGATCGAGCAACCGGAAACTGGGCCATGGATTGTTGGAGTCGGCTTATGAGCAGTGCCCTTAACCTCTTCGTGATGAAGTAATTCTGTGCTTCTGCGAGAGACACAAGCTAACATGAAGGACTTCTTTCCTTGAGGTAGAGAACGCGGCCGATTATAAAGGGGATGATAGCTGTTTGATTGCGGAGTTGGTGTTAATCGGGCATTCAGTTATGCTTGACTTGTGTGAATAGCGGTGGCAGAAGATATCAGCATGCGAACCAATAGGGGGAATTGATGGACGAAGAAAGGCTTACAAGAATGCGCGAGATGCTCGCAAAGATTGGTGATCACCTTTGACCCGCCTACGATCGAAAAAGATATCGCCGAATTAGAACAACAGATGGCTGTGCCTGGTTTCTGGGAGAAGCGGGAACAGGCCACCGATGTCAGCCGGCGCCTGGAGCGAAACAAGTCTCTCCTCTCTCGCTATGACCAGTTGAGCGAAGAGATGGAGGATATCGGCGTTCTCCATCAGATGGCGCTGGAGATGGACGACGAGGAAGAGCTTTCCAAGATCCTCTCCCGTGTCTCGACGCTGGAAGAGAAGCTACGCACGTTCCGCATTGAACTTACATTCTCCGGGCCGTACGACCTTGCCGATTGTTACCTGTCAATCAACGCTGGTGCCGGGGGGACTGATTCGCAGGACTGGGCGGAGATGCTCCTGCGCATGTACGGCCGCTACTGCGAGCGCATGGGATACAAGGCGAACTTGCTCGAAGTAAGCGCTGCGGAAGAGGCGGGGATTCGCAGCGGAATGCTTGAAGTGACCGGTCGCTACGCCTATGGAAACCTAAAGAGCGAGAAGGGCGTGCATCGGCTCGTGCGCATCTCACCGTACGACGCCGCTCATCGACGCCACACATCGTTTACCGCTGTCTCCGTTGTTCCGGTAACGCAGGAGCAGGACCTGGATATCGATCCCAAGGATCTGCGCATTGATACCTACCGTTCATCCGGTGCTGGGGGACAGCACGTCAACGTAACTGATTCCGCGGTACGGATCACTCACCTGCCAACGAAGGTCGTCGTGTCGTGCCAGAACGAGCGTAGCCAGCGGCAGAACAAGGAGACGGCAATGCGGGTCCTGCGGGCGCGCCTGGGGGAGCTTCTCCGCCAGCAAGAGACGAAGAAAATCGAGGAGCTGCAGGGAAGGCTGATGGATATCGAGTGGGGAAGCCAGATTCGCTCGTACGTCCTTCATCCCTACCAGATGGTAAAGGATCACCGCACGGGCTATGAGACGGGGAACGTCGATGCCGTGCTTGACGGGGATATCACCGCGTTTATTGAGGCTTACCTTGAACAGAGCGGATAGGGCTGGACGAGGACGAGAAGACGCGATGACACGGAGACGCGGAGGAAAGCAGACGCGGTGACACGGGGAGATGGAGAAGAGGGGACGCGAGGATGCGGGGATAAAGAGACGCGGGGAAGATACAATGCCGCACCCTGTGTGGGAGATTCAGGGATCGAACATGCCGACAAACGTTGAGATAAAGGCCGTGGTAGCGGATCTTCCTGCTCTTAGAAAGCGAGTGGAGAGGCTCAGTGGTACGCCCGGCGAAGGGATCTATCAGGAAGACACGTTCTTTGTCATCCCGCATGGGCGGCTGAAGCTGAGGGTCCTCTTCCCCGATCACGGCGAGCTGATCTATTACGAACGTAGCGACACGTGCGATCCGAAGCCATCTCACTACTTGATATCGAGGACTTTGGATCCAGCCTCGCTACTCGATCTGCTCGCGGCGAGCCTGGGCATCGCTGGGCACGTGAGAAAGCGTCGGACGTTGTACATGATCGGCAACACCCGCGTTCACCTGGACGAAGTGGAACATCTGGGCACGTACATGGAGCTGGAGGTGGTCCTCGCCGCAGGGGAATCGACGGAAGACGGCGAGGAGATCGCGCGAAAGCTTATGGACGAGTTGCACATTGATCCCTCTGATTTGGTCCGAGAAGCGTACGTCGATCTAATAAACGCGATAGAGAAAGCAGAGACTAGGAGGTGATCAGTGAGTCAGGCGATAGATCGAGTGTGCGGTCGCCTGCAATGAGCTATGAAGTACCTTCCATTTGCTGAACCGGGGAAGGCCCCACTTCCTGAGCGGATGCGGCCAAGCGACCTCGATGAAGTTGTTGGTCAGGGCAAGATCCTTGGCATGGGCGGGCCGCTGCGGACGCTGATTGAGCGGGGGGATTACCGATCGCTTCTCTTCTGGGGACCTCCCGGAAGCGGGAAGACGACGGTGGGGCAGATTATCTCCCGTCGCTCAGGAGCCGAGTTTGTTCACCTTTCGGCGGCCCTGTCCGGTGTGAAGGAGGTGAAGGCGGTCCTTGAACACTCGCGTACAAGCTTCGAACTGGGAGGGAAGAGGGATCTCCTTTTCCTCGATGAGATTCACCGCTTCACGCGCAATCAGCAGGATGTTCTCCTATCGTACCTCGAAGCGGGAAGCATTATCTTCATCGGGGCGACGACGGAGAACCCATCCTTTACGCTCAATGCCGCTCTCCTGTCGCGCTGCCAGCTGTTTGTCTTCTCTCCCCTGTCTTCTGAGGACATCAAAGGGCTTGTCCGGCGGGCGATCAATGATAAAAAGGGACTTGGAGGCCGATTCAAGATTACCGCTGAGGCGGAGCGGGCGATCATCGCTCTTTCCGATGGTGACGCGCGGAGAGCGTTGACCACGATCGAACTTGTGGCATCGATTGCGACAGGCGAGATGATTGATGTGCTCCTGGTCGAGCGAGCGGTGCAGCGCAAGGGGCTAAACTACGATCGCAATGGGGAAGAACACTACAACCTGATATCTGCGCTTCACAAGTCGATACGCAACTCCGATCCCGACGCAGCTCTGTATTGGTTGGCGCGGATGGTCGAAGGGGGAGAGGACCCACGCTACATCGCGCGGCGTTTGATTCGCGTAGCGAGTGAGGATGTTGGCCTTGCCGATCCACAGGGGCTGTAGATCGCACTGGCAGCGAGGGAAGCGGTGGACGCGATCGGTTCGCCGGAGTGCAACTTGGCGCTAGCCCAAGCCGCCGTGTACTTGGCGTGTGCACCGAAGAGCAACGCCCTTTACGTGGGATTGACAGCGGCGCGTGAGGATGTGCGCAATCTTCCCACGCAGCCCGTGCCCCTTCACCTGCGCAACGCCCCCACCAATCTGATGAAGGACCTTTCCTACGGTAAGGCTTACAAGTACGCACATGATTACAAGGAGGGGATAGCGCATATGGAGTGCCTCCCGCCATTACTTTCTGGCAGGATCTACTATCGCCCCACCAAGAGAGGTGATGAGAAGACTTTGAGCGAGAGGCTAGACACAATCAGAGGTAGACACGGGCAGCAAAAACCCTAGGCAGCCGTAAGCGGCTATTCATAAACAGACTATAGAAAACATAATGAAATTACTTTCTTTTCTTCTCTTCGCGATCGAGATACTGAATGATCGCTTCTACGACCAGGTAATTGATGGAGCGTTCATGGGAACGGGAAAGTTTCATCAGTCTATCCACGGGGCGCTTATCCATCTTGCTTTTGGGAATGTAGATGGATAAGGTATTCACTCTGTTGACCATATTGTCTTATTCACCTCCTTTCACACCCATTAAGTATACTGGAATAAGCATCGACTGACAAGAGGGTGTTTCTAAAGAAAAGCATGCAAGAGAGAGTAGATAATCGGACTATTCGTGTACAGATGTTAATCTCAGGGTACGTACAGGGCGTATTCTACCGTGCATCCACGCAAGACAAGGCGCGCACGCTTGGCCTATCGGGGTGGGTGTGCAACCTTCCCGATGGGCGGGTGGAGATCGTTGCCCAAGGCAGCCCGCATGATGTGCAGGAACTCATCATGTGGGCTCATACGGGCCCGCCGCGGGCACAGGTAAGCGACGTGGATGTCACTTGGGAGGAGCCGCTTGCCGGAGAGAGCGAGTTCAGCGTACGCTAAGCAGGGTCATACCTTGCTGTACTTGTAGCGCTTGATGTCCATCTTTACGCTCTTCTCAAACGGTTCGTCCACGAGTGTTATCGCGTCTCTGTACTTGATGCGCTTGAATGGCGCGATATTCTCGTTGTGCACCTTGATCTCCTCCCACATGTAGTCGATCGCCTGCTCGGGCGTCGTTATGCCCTTTTCCTTAAGATCAGCCCATTTTGGGTAGATCTTTACGGCAACTGTGGGTGTGCCTTGACGATCGGCCTCGTAGACAAGCAGCTCTTCGATTCCGGTGACGGTGGCAAGTTCCCACTCCACCTCTTCGGGATACACGTTCTTTCCCGTCTCAAGCACAATCACGTTCTTTGCCCTGCCGGAGAGGATCACTCGATCGCCCTCCATCCGCCCGAGGTCGCCGGTGTGGAACCAACCTTCTTCATCTATCACCTCGGCGGTTGCCGCCTCGTTTTTATAGTAGCCAGCCATGATGTTTGGCCCGCGGGCGACGATCTCGCCTATCCCGGATGCATCTGGCTTATCGATGCGCAGCTCCACGTTCTCGTACGCCACCATTCCCGGCTCTGTCGTGAACCGCTCGCACATCGCTAAGACAGGCGACGTCTCTGTTAGGCCATAGCCTTCCATCACTCCGATTCCCATCTTCCGAAAGCCATTTGCCACTTCGCGGCTAAACGGTGCCCCACCAGAAGTGAAATAGCGGAAGCTCTTCCCAAACAGCTTTTTCCTCACCAATTTTCCCATCAGGGTAGGAGAGAGCTTATAGATGGTCTTCTTTAGCAGGCTGCCCTCAATCGAGGTCATCACCTT
This sequence comes from Candidatus Bipolaricaulota bacterium, assembly GCA_034715975.1. Classification (GTDB taxonomy): domain Bacteria; phylum Bipolaricaulota; class Bipolaricaulia; order UBA7950; family UBA9294; genus M55B144. Next base: position 5,016 of record JAYEFP010000159.1, read on the forward strand.
ACTGTACAGGACGTTGTACAACTTAGGGACTCCAAGAAGCACGGTTGGTCGCGCTTTGGTCATCACTGTTGTCAGGTTACGGTCGACCGGGGCATAGGTTGCTGTCGACCCAGCGAAAAGTGGGACAAGGAGTGAAATGGTGAGGCCGTAGATATGATACCACGGCACGATCGTGAGGAAGGTGTCTTTCTCTGAGATATCAGCAACTTTCACCCCGGAGATGGCATTCGATGAGATGTTGCGGTGGAGGAGCATCGCCCCCTTGGCGTTTCCAGTCGTTCCAGACGTATACATCAAGACCGCCATATCATCCGAGCTTATATCAACTTCGGAGAATTCCTTCTTTCCGAGGAGGAGTTGATCAAGGAAGTGGACGTCGTCACTTTTCGGTCGATCCATGGAGATGAGAATCAGGTCAGATAGTTTGTTACTCTTAACGGTTTGTAGATCAGCGACCTTCAATCCGGAGACGATGGCTCCCTTGGCTTCTGCCTCGACGAGGATGCGCTCGATTTCTCCTTCTTGCAGCTCAGGATCGAGCGGGAGGACGGCAGCTCCGCACTTCAGGATTGCGAAGAATGCTGTTGCCCAGGCGGCACGAGGTTTGGAGATGAGTGCCACCTTGTCTCCCTTCTTGACCCCTAATTCGTCAAGGGCTGTCGCCAAGCGGCCCGCCATCTCGCCAAGACGAGTGTAGGATATCTCGTTTAAGACGAGCTGGATTTCACGACCGTGTTTCCTCTCCTTGGGGATCAACATGCGCAGTGCGATCTTCTCGCCATGTGCGGCAACAGCCTTATTGAACAGCTCGTTAAGCGTCGGATACATAGTTACCTCCTTTGTAAAGGTGGCGCTTGATGTCCATCGTGCTCGTCTTCGGGAATGATTCATCGACGAGGATAACATCCTCCTTGCGACGGATGCGTTTGTGCGGGGCGAGTCTCCCCTGACGCACCTTGATTGCATCCCAAATGGCGTGCAACGGATCATCTGAGTGTCCGTCCTTGGCGAGAGCCTCATTGTTGGGATAGATCACCGCTTGCACTACTTCCTGTCCGTTTAATTTGCCACCGCGTACGAGGACCTCTTCAACGTACGGGATGCGGGACAGTTCCCACTCCACCTCTTCCGGATAAACGTTCTTTCCGCTCTCCAGGACGATCACGTGCTTGGCGCGCCCCTTAAGGTAGATTTCACCATCGTTGTCGATCACCGCTAGATCGCCGGTGTGGAACCAACCATCCTCATCGATCACTTCGCTTGTTGCCCCGTGGTTTGCGTAGTAGCCCTGCATTACGATCGGCCCGCGGATGAGGAGCTCGCCAACTCCATCTGGGCGCACATCAATGAGCTTGGCATTGCCCCCGGGGATAGGGGCACCGACTGATCCTGCCTTGCGAGAGAAAGGGTCGCAGAAACAGACGACGGGCGACGTCTCGGTAAGTCCATACCCTTCGAGGAGACCGATCCCCAGCCTGCGGAATCCGAGGGCGACCTTGGGATCGAGGGGTGCGGAACCGGAGATGAAGAAGCGCAATTTCCCGTTGGTCAGGGATTCCTTGACCTTTTTTCCGACAACGCGGGGAGCGATAACCAGGCTGATCCGTCCAACGAGCGTGGAGCGGATCTGTGCCAGTAGCTTCTCGTACATCGCATGGTACAGCTTGGGGACACCGGTGAAGATGGTGACACCGTTACTCTTCATGAGCTGAGCGATTGAGCGGTAGTCGTCCGTGTACATGGCGAGTGCGCCGGTGTACATGGGGACGAGGAGTGCCGTCGTTAGGCCGAGGATGTGGTGCCAGGGAGCGATCGACAGGAAGGCATCCTGCTCTGTGATCGGCATTACTTTGATGCACCCTTCGATGTCAGCGGTGAGGTTTCCATGGCTCAACAGAACCCCCTTTGCCCCGCCCGTTGTGCCCGATGTGTAGGCGAGGATGGCGATGTCCTTCTCGTCGATCTTCACCTGTGGTGGGGTTCCATCAACGAGGAGGGATGAGAACGTCGTTCCCTGTTTACCGTCGTTGAAGTTGATGCGCTC
>JAYEFP010000160.1:0-1914 GCA_034715975.1 Candidatus Bipolaricaulota bacterium
CCTGTCTGTCAGAGCACGACAACAGACAGGCCTCTGCGTCTTTGCGAGAGATACAGGCTTTTCCTCTCTTGCTACGCTCATCGTCTGAGTCTTTCCCTGGGTTACCTTGCCTTAACCGCGAGGAACCATAACATGAACACGAAAGCTTGGGGAGATCGTCAATTGAAACTGGCATAACGTGGCAGTGGCTTATTTGTGACATTCGTAATCCCTGGGATGTACAGATCGAACACAGCGAACAGAAATGGGCCCCGCCATTTAAGACAGGGCCCGTTGTTAGTACAGATCCTTGCGGTCTCTTACATGAAGATCGGGAAGATCGGGAAGAGTGAGGCGAAGACGAGGGCAATCACGCTCATCAGCTTAATCAGAATATCGAGTGACGGCCCGACGGTGTCCTTCAGTGGATCGCCGACTGTGTCGCCGGTGACTGAAGCAGCGTGCGCTTCGGAGTTCTTCCCTCCGAAGTGTCCTTCCTCAATGTACTTTTTAGCATTATCCATTGCGCCACCGGAGTTGCCGCAGAAGATGGCGAGCTGAATTGCTGACAGAAGTGCGCCGATCAAGAACCCTCCGAGGGCATAGCGCCCGAAGATCAATCCAAAGGCGATCGGAGTGACAACGGCGATCATCGCTGGGAGGAACATCTTGTGCAGTCCGCCGTGAGCCGTGATGCTGATGCACTTGTTGTAGTCTGACATCTCTTCACCGGTCATGATCTTCGGGTTATCCTTGAACTGACGACGGATCTCCTCGACGAGAACCCCGGCTGTGCGGCTGACTCCACGAATGAGGAGAGCGGAGAAGACGTAGGGGACCATTGCTCCGAGCATCAGGCCGGCGATAACGAAGGCTCCAACCTGAATTACGCCTCCTGAAGGAGAAAACTGTGCGGCGATCTGTCCGACGATTGGGAGCTGCGGCTGTACAACTTGCGACGCGCTTCCGATTGCCGACCACATGAAAGCAGCGATCAGACCGAGGGCGGCGAAGGCAGCTGATCCGATGGCGAATCCCTTGCCGATGGCGGCAGTGGTGTTCCCGATCGAATCGAGTTTATCCGTCTTCTCGCGCACCTCAGGTGGGAGCTCAGCCATCGTTGCGATTCCACCAGCGTTATCGGCAATCGGTCCATAGGTATCTACAGCGACCGTCATCGCGACAAAGGAGAGCATCCCCATTGCAGTGAACGCGACTCCGAGGAGTCCGCCTAACTGGTAGGCCCCGACCGTCGCTGCCGCAATGATGATCCCTGGCAATAAGGTGCTAATCATCCCTAACGCCATCCCCTCAGTGACCGCGATTGCTGGCCCGTCCTGGTTCATCTTGGCGAGCTCACGCGTCGGCTTGTAGTCGGTCGACGTAAAGTACTCGGCTGAGAAGCCGATGGCTATCCCTGCAATCAGGCCGAGAAGGACCTCGCCGAATATACCAAAGCCAATAGGGGAGAGCCAGCAAAAGAGGAATGTTGTCACCGCAGTGAGGATCGCGGCCAGGCGTGTACCGTTCATCAGCACCTGTTGCATCCCCTCTTGGCGCTTGCTGAAGCGGATGTAGAGAATTGCAAGGAGGCTTGAGAAGAGACCACCGGCGACGATCACCAGAGGGGTAATGAATACCCACCAATAGGTCGTCTCGCTTAGACCACCAGCCAACCCAAGCTTTTGAATGAGATCTTGGATACTGGCGTTGTCCCGTCCGACATAGATGTAAAGGGCCATGACGATGACGGAGATGATCGCTCCAATGAACGATTCCAGCAGATCGGCCCCTAGTCCGCCAACATCGCCTACGTTATCGCCGACATTATCAGCGATCGTTGCCGGGTTGCGCGGATCGTCCTCGGGGATGTGCATCTCTACCTTTCCCACCATATCGGCGGCCATATCCGCTGCCTTGGTGTAGATTCCACCG
>JAYEFP010000161.1:0-6995 GCA_034715975.1 Candidatus Bipolaricaulota bacterium
CTGGGGACGGGCCATTCCGAAGTAACGTTCCTTGTTATCCGCCGGGGTACGTCCTTTCTGCTGCGCAATGACGGCCACATTTCGCCCATCCAACTCAGCAAGGCCCGTAAGAAGCGCGCGGTCATCTCCAGTCATGCGGTCGCCATGAAGCTCGTAGAATCCGGAGAAGACTCCTTCTATGTAATCGAGAGAGTAGGGGCGTTTGGGATTGCGAGCTATCCGCACTCGTTCCCAATCTCCAAGGTTTGCGTACAGCTCCGCACGCATCTGCGAAAGCTTCTTCTCGAGCTTCGTGATCTCCGCTGATAGATCCAACCCGTCGACCTTGTCCAAGTCGCGCAGCTCTTGAATCTTCGCTTCCAGCATATCGAGGGTCCTTTCGTCGCTCATCTCTTCTCCTCTTGGAAGAACCGAAGAACCGTTGTCAGCTCGCCACGCAAGTCTTCGCGCTTGACCACACGGTCGATGATCCCATGTTCGATCGCGAAAGCATCAGTCTGGAAGTTCTTCGGCAGTTCCTCGGCAATGGTCTCCTTTATCACTCGCCGCCCGGCAAACCCGATCATCGCCCCCTTCTCCGCGATTATGATGTCCCCTAAACTCGCGATTGATGCTTGCACGCCGCCTGTTGTAGGATACGTCATCACCGAGATGAACGGGAGGCGTTCTCTTGCTAGGCGAGCGCGCACGGCTGTCGTCTTCGCCATCTGCAACAAAGCGAAGATCCCCTCTTGCATTCGCGCTCCACCGGAGGATGAAACGAGGATGAACGCACAGCGTCGCCTAATCGCCTCTTCCATTCCGTGGCAAATTTGCTCACCCATCACCGACCCCATGCTGCCGCCGATAAACTGGAACTCCATCACGCCTACTACGACAGGCATCTGCGAGATCTCCGCACTTGCGAGGATGATCGCGCTCGGAAGGCCCGTCTTCTCTTGCGCCTCCTCCAAGCGTTGCGGATACGACTTCTCATCCTGGAATCCGAGCGGATCGTCAGCAACGATTGGCCGGGAAACATCCTCGAAGCTCCCTTCGTCGATCAGGGATTCAATTCGCTCCCTGGCGGTGAGGAAGAAATACTCACCACAGTTGGGGCATATGTTGTTGTTTTCCCTCACGCGTCGCTTGAAGACGAGCTCGCCGCATGACTTGCAGCGAAGCCATAGAGCCTCATCCGCCTCCTTTTCTAGCTTGACGCGGAAGTACTGTTTGTCCTTAAAAAGCGCCATAATTACTCCTTTTTCTTGCGCCGCTTGAACGGATTGAACCGCGGGCGGGGAGTGTATTCTTCTGAGACATTCAGACTTGCCGGTAGAACGGTGCCACTGGATAGGACCATAGAAAGGGCCTCGTCGACGGTGATGTCGATCTCTGTAACCGTATCTTTTGGCACGAGCAGCATCATCCCAGAGAGTGGGTTCGGCGCTGTGGGCGCATAGACAAGGATTGATTCTTCCTTGGTCTTATCGCCCAGCTTTCCCAAGTTTTCGTTTGTCACTAGCCCGATGACATTGATCCCTTCCTTTGGATACTCGAACATTACTACTCGGTGGAACGCTGTCCTGTTACGATTGAGAAGTGCATTGGAAAACTGCTTGAGCGTTGAATACATCTTGCGAATACCAGGAACAGAAGCCAACAAGCGGTCCATGTAGTACTGCAGAGTACGGCCAAAGAAGTTACGCGTTATCAACCCGATTATCAAGATTAGGATGAGCGTCATGTAGATCCCCATCCCGGGGATCCAGCGACCAAGAGCATTCTGCACCATCTGTCCAAAAGACGTGTTCTTGCCAACGAGGCCGTCGATTAAGCTGTAGAGAAACCACAAGATGTAGAGCAATGCCCCGACGGGCAGGATCGCAAGTAAGCCGCTCACGAACGTATCGCGCAGGCGGCGCAAGAATGCCTTCATCGGTTACTCTCCTGGTATCTCTCCATTCGTTCTCTCCTCCCATTACGGTATTATAGGCCATTATGAACCGACAAACACTGCCTGCGAGAACTGTGATATGGCTCTTGCTGGCCCTTCTCTTGTTCGTATTGGGAATAGCGGGATTGAAGCTCCTCCATCCGTTTTCCCACTGGGAAGAGATCGATCACTGGGCGAGCACGTATTCCATTGATCCCTACCTTGTAGCAGCGGTTATCCGGACTGAGAGTCACTTCCGCACTCGCGCTATATCATCAGTAGGCGCAATCGGTCTGATGCAGATCATGCCAGCAACTGGAGAATGGATTGCCGACAACATCGGCGTGGACGGATTCACCACGGGCGATCTTTATGAACCAAAAACTAACATCCGCCTTGGAATCTGGTACCTGCGTTATCTCATCGATCGATTCGGGCGCGTCGACACGGCGCTGGCCGCCTACAACGCCGGCCCCGGGAATGTAGAGCGCTGGCAAAAAGAGGGAGGGGAGACATTCCCAGAGACAGCAGAGTATGTTCGTAAAGTAGTAGAAGGGGAGCGCGTATACCGCTTTCTATACACACTCCCCTTCCTCGGATCTCTCCTCCGCACTGTGCCGATCTAAACCTGAAAGGGACACGTATTTCTCTTCGTGGGTCTTGATGTTGGTGCTTTATGTCGGAAGGTCGGGACACGCCAGGGTATCCGTCATGCCATGAATACACATCTTTTCGTCACTGAATTGAGGATGGCTCAGGCTTTCTAAGCAGCGAGGGCTAATGGCTTCATGAATCATCTGCGAGCTACTTTGCGCCAAGAGCCGCAGTTGGCTAGTATTGCGCAAGATCATCAACCTATAGGAGTGTGGTCAAACCGTGTCGAATTCGACAAAGTGGGTCGAGAAAGACCCGAAGAAGGAGAATGTCTTCTGGCCAAACGCGGCTATGAAGGAGCGGGCGTGGGTGTCGGATGAATCAATCTACGCTGAAGCAAAGGCCGATCCGGTCGCGTTCTGGAGCAAGCATGCCGAGGAACTGCACTGGTTCAAGCACTGGGACAAGTCCTACGAGTTTGCCCCCGAAAACTACAAGTGGTTCGTTGGCGGCAAGCTCAACCTCTCGTATAACTCACTCGACTATCAAATCGAGAAGGGGAACGGAGATCGGATTGCCCTCATCTGGGAGCCGGAGCCGGTAGAGGAACCCCCCATCAAGCTGACTTACAAGGAGTTGCACCGTCAGGTAAGCAAGTTCGCTAATGTGTTGAAGGGATTGGGTGTGAAGAAGGGTGACCGCGTGGGAATCTACCTACCGATGATCCCGGAAGCGGTTATTGCCATGCAGGCGTGCACCCGCATCGGCGCGCCGCACAGCGTCGTCTTCTCCGCCTTCTCGCCGGATTCTCTGCGAGACCGTATGATCGATGCAGGAGCGAAGGTCGTCGTCACAGCGGATGGTTACTACCGGCGCGGCAAGGCGATTAACCTGAAGAAGAACGCTGATGCCGGCGTCGAAGGAACCCCCGTGGAGAAGGTTGTCGTCGTCAAGCGTCTCGATGGAAGCGCATCGATGACGGCGGGCCGCGATCTTTGGTACAACGAGCTAATGCAGAACGCATCCGAGGATTGCCCGGCAGAAGAGATGGACGCTGAAGATCTCGCGTTTCTCCTCTACACCTCCGGGACAACAGGCCAGCCAAAGGGCATCATGCACACCACTGGTGGCTATGCTGTTCAGTCGTATCTTACGGCCAAGTGGAACTTCGATCTTCATCCTGGTGACATCTTTTGGTGCACCGCTGATGTCGGTTGGATTACTGGCCATACCTACATCAATTACGCCCCACTCATGAACGGCGTGACGAGCGTCATGTATGAGGGATCCCCGGACGCACCCGACTACGGACGCATGTGGGCGATCATCGAGAAGCACAAGGTGACTCAGCTATACACTGCGCCGACCGCGATCCGCATGTTCCTCAAGTGGGGAGACGAGTGGCCGGCCAAGTACGACATGTCGTCGCTGCGCCTGCTCGGCACGGTCGGTGAGCCGATCAACGTCGACGCCTGGCTGTGGTACTTCGACAAGATCGGTGGCGGACGCTGCCCGATCGTTGATACATGGTGGCAGACCGAGACCGGCGCAAACATGGTGAACAGCCTCCCTGGAATAGGGCCGTTCGTGCCTACTATCGCCGGTAGACCCTTCCCTGGCGTAATTGGAGACATCCTCGACGCCGGAGGATCACCTATGGCCACTGGTGAGGGCGGATACCTCTCCATCTTTAGTCCGTTTCCACCGGCATTGACACGTGGAATCTACGGAGACATGGACAGGTTCAAGGCGCAGTACTTCACCGAGTACGGTGACGAACGCTACTTCACGAGCGATGGTGCACGCAAGGATGAGATCGGGAACATCCGTATCACCGGGCGCGTGGACGACGTGATGAATGTTGCTGGTCATCGTCTCGCCACCGCCGAAGTGGAGAGTGCACTGGCGCAGAATAGCAAGGTGAGCGAAGTGGCCGTCGTCTCTCGTCCGCATGATCTGAAGGGCGAGGTTCCAGTGGCATTTGTCCTGCTGAAGGCGGGAGTCGATCGCTCCGACGAGATCCGCAAGGAGCTGCTCGCAACGGTGACGAAGGTCATCGGCCCGACTGGTCGCCCCGACGAGATCGTCTTCGTCGATGACGTACCGAAGACCCGTTCTGGGAAGATCATGCGCCGCGTTCTGAAGGCGTTGGTACGAAACGACCCCGTAGGCAACCTAACGACGTTGCAGAATCCGGAAAGCGTGGACCATCTGAAAGAGATGGTCGGCTACAAAGGGTAATGTACGCGTGAACGCTTCGGCTGCACAGGGTTTTCAGAATATCAGCTAGTAAGTGACGGGGGTGGGATTAACCCACCCCCCGTTCTCTATAGGGAGGGATTGTATGTCGGATAGCAAGGTTTTTGGGATGGAAGCGGAGCAAGGACGCTGGATCTTCGTCCTGGTCGGCATGTTGATGAACATCTGCCTGGGGGCTGTCTACGCATTCAGCGTCTTCAAAACTCCGTTGCAGGACATGTGGGGTATCAGTGCCACGCAGAGCAGCCTCCCGTTCATGATTTTCCTCGCTGTCTTTGCTGTGGCAATGGCCCTTGCCGGGGGGCTAGTCGGCTCTTGGGGGCCGAAGCGGACGAGCATCCTCGGTGCCGTACTTGTCGGCGCCGGTTGGATCCTATCAGGGTTCGCTCCAAACATCACCTGGCTAACGCTCTTCTACGGCGTTATCGGCGGTGCCGGGGTAGGGATTCTGTACGGGTGCCCGATCGCCGTCGCGGCCAAGTGGTTCCCGGACAAGAAGGGACTCGCCGTCGGCCTGACAGTGATGGGCTTCGGCCTGTCGGCCCTAATCATGGCCCCGATTATGCGTGCGCTGATCGCGAATGCCGCCATCGGCCCGTTGAAGACGTTCACCTACCTCGGGTTCGCCTTCCTCGGCATCTTAGTGCTGCTGTCGTTCCCACTGCGCACCCCGAAGGACGGCTGGAAGCCAGCCGGATGGAGCCCAAAGGCGACGAAGGGCGAGACGAAGGTCGACCTCGATCGCGGCGAGATGGTCCGCACCAAGACCTTCTACGCCCTATGGGGAACGTATACCATTGGATGCCTCGCCGGCCTGATGGCGATCGGAATCTCGTCTCCGGTCGGTGAAGAGGTAGCAAAACTGACACCGAGCATGGCAGCGATCTCCGTCTCCCTCTTCGCGATCTTTAACGGGATCGGCCGGCCGATCTTCGGTTGGTTGACGGACAAACTGAGCCCGCGCAACACAGCGGCGCTATCGTTTGTTCTCATCCTCGTTGCATCGGCCGCGCTATACCTGTGGGGAGAGGGGAACGCCGCGCTGTACTTCGTTGCGTTTTCCATCCTGTGGCTGAACCTCGGTGGTTGGCTCGCGATCGCTCCAACAGCGACGGCTACGCTCTTCGGCACAAAACACTACGGGAAGAACTACGGTCTGGTCTTCACCTCATACGGCGTGGGTGCCCTCCTCGGTGGATTCCTTTCGGGGATGATCCGCGACGCAACCGGCGGTTATCTCCCGGTCTTTGTTCCCGTCATGATCCTCGCTGCAGTCGGCTTTCTAATTGCCCTTGTTGGCCTGAAGCCGGTGAAGGTGTAACAAGCCACACGGTCCTAAAGCTGCGAAGCGGGGCAGGGATCATTTCTTGCCTCGTTTTTTTGGCTCTTCGTCGTTTCGAGTGGGTGACTGAGAACATGGCATGCAACAAAGTGCCTCTCGCAAAGACGTGGAACGGTGATGCGTAATGAGTGATGAGTAGATTGAGTTGTGCACTCCCACGCGCTAGAATCACGCCACCATGACCATGCCAAGAGCGATCTACCCAGGAAGCTTCGACCCGATCACCTACGGACACATCGACATAGTCCGTCGCGCGCGCAAGCTGTTTCCGCAACTGATTATCGCCATCGTCGCCAATCCAAATAAGCAGGCGTTCTTCTCCGTCGAAGAGCGCAAGCAAGTCACCCGGGATGCCCTTGCTGAGATGAGGATCAACGATGTCGAGGTGACGAGCTACACAGGACTTCTGATCGATTGCGCCCACAAACTCGGTGCCTGTGCGGTGGTGCGTGGCCTGCGGGCCAATTCCGATTTCGACTACGAATTTCAGATGGCCCTCACCAACCGCGACCTGGATTCCGATATTGAGACCGTTCTATTCATGACTGCAGGTAAGTACTGCTTCCTGTCATCATCGATCGTGAAGGAAGTAAAACGCTTCGGCGGTGACATAAGCTCATTCGTCCCCAACAGCGTTGTTGAGGCACTAACCAGAAAGCTTGTTGACCAATAACAGTGTGCTGGCCCACAAAGGGGGCAGTACACTGTTCACATATTAACTGATCCCGTGTCAGTCATTCGGCGGTGGAGGGGCGATATGCCCGGCGTCCATCAGGATCTTCGTCTCCGCCTGTGAGTGATGGATCTTCATCTCCGCTTCCTGTCGTATTTCGTCCTCGGTGAGGATGCGCCGAGCGATCCCCTGTTCGATCGCCTTCATCCCAA
>JAYEFP010000162.1:0-1903 GCA_034715975.1 Candidatus Bipolaricaulota bacterium
TGGAATGCGCTACGTGCAGCGACTGGACGGCGATGTTGTCCGTCAAGACCTTACCCGTGATCTCGGCTTCTCCAAGGAGGATCGAGACGAGAATATCCACCGGGTGACGTTCGTCGCCGAACTGCTAAGCAAAAACGGTGTCGCGACAACCTGCGCGTTCATCTCCCCCTACCGCAAGGCACGGGCAACTGCGCGTGTTCGTTGTCATAACTTCGTCGAGGTGTACGTGGAATGCCCACTGGATGTATTGATCGAGCGCGATCCCAAGGGGCTGTACAAGAAGGCCCTCTCCGGGGAGATTACGGGGTTCACGGGGGTGGACGACCCATACGAACCGCCGGAAAGCGCAGAGATAGTGGTGCACACGGGGCAAGAGACGATCGAGGAGTCAACTGGCAAGGTTCTCGCATTCCTGGAAGAGAATAGGCTGATCCCCACGGCCAACAGGAACATCGCATCAGCCCGGGTATCCGTAGGGGAGGGAAAATGATAGATCCACACGGCGGTATGCTTATTAACCGCATCCTGACAGGTCGCGATCAGACAGATTGGAAAGAGCAGGCGCGGCAGCTTCCGGCAATCGAGCTCGACCCATCCCACCTCTCTGAGCTTGACAACATCGCCAGTGGCCTGTATAGCCCTCTCACCGGATTCATGGACGAGGAGAGCTACAACAGCGTGCTCGAATCGATGCGACTTACTGATAGGATCATCTGGCCGATCCCAATTGTTCTCCCAGTTGAGGCCGCGATCGCCGGCGCACTGCATGTGGGTAACACAGTCGCGCTCGCAGATGAGAACAGCATCACATACGGAATCATGAATGTGGAAAGCCTGTTCAATCGCGATCGCAAGCGCGAGGCGCAGGCCGTGTACGGGACAACCGATGATGCTCACCCCGGAGTGGCAAAGATGTACGCCGAACCAACGAGGCTAATCGGGGGAGAGATTCATCTTCTCCGCCGTGTGCCGGTGAGCGCCGCTGCCGACTATCACCTGGATCCGCAGGAGACACGTCAAGCCTTTGAAGAACGTGGATGGAAGACAATCGTCGCCTTCCAGACGAGAAACCCAATCCATCGTGCGCATGAGTACCTGCAGAAGTCCGCGCTGGAAATGGTCGATGGTCTGCTGATCAACCCGCTGGTCGGGGAGACAAAGGAAGGAGACATTCCCGCATCGGTGCGAATGGAGTGCTACCTAACGATGATGGAGAATTACTTCCCCGCAGATCGCGTGATGCTAGCGACGTTCCCCGCACCGATGCGCTATGCCGGGCCGCGCGAGGCGATCTTTCACGCCATCTGCCGGAAGAACTACGGCTGTACACATATCATCATTGGCCGTGATCACGCCGGTGTCGGCAAGTACTACGGAACATACGAAGCGCAGGAGATCTTCGACAAATTCACGGTAGATGAGATCGGCATCGTGCCGTTGAAATTCGAACACGCCTTCTACTGCAAGAAATGCGGCCAGATGGCGACAAGCAAGACCTGCCCGCACGGAAGCGAGGATCATGTCTTCCTCTCTGGGACAAAGGTACGCGAGATGCTCGCTGAGGGAATACCGATTCCACCCGAGTTTACGCGTTCCGAGGTGGCGAGTATCCTGCAAAAGGCGGCACCTGTGTCCCAGGCAAAGACCACTTGACTCCAGCGACCCGTATCGGGTACAACAATCTCCGTGATAAGGGAGGACACGAATGGATGAGTATGAAGTTGATCTGATTGATTACCTGCGGGTGATGTGGAAGGGAAAGTGGATCATCCTGGGGGTCTTTGTCGCGGCGGTTGCGGTCGCGCTTATCATCTCGCTTCGGACTCCGAATCAGTACGAGGCCCAAGCGGTCGTGCGACTGAATCCTCTCCCGGGTATCGCGGGAGTTGAACTGGAAGCCCGC
>JAYEFP010000163.1:0-6979 GCA_034715975.1 Candidatus Bipolaricaulota bacterium
CCGGTTGCGGATGCTGTAGCTTGAACCTAATGCCATTCTTCGTGTCCTTCGTGCTCTTCGTGGTGCATTCTTGTCGGTATCCATCTGACCTCAACTCCAAGTTACCCACTCGAAACGACGAGGAACCAATTTAATGAACTGCTTTGCCTTCGCCGTCTATCACTCCTCCACCGAGGAGTTCCTCGCCGTTGTACAGAGCGACGATCTGACCAGGGGTGACTGCTCGTTGCGGCACGTCAAAATCAACGGCAAAACGGCCATTTTCAACGCCCCGGAATGTGACCGGGACCGCAGATGAGCGGTAGCGGATCTTCGCCTGGATCTCTGCGCCATCTGCTGGCGGTTCGCCCTGGGTGAAGTTCGCATCGGAAGCGATCAGGCCTCTTGAGTAGAGGTCCTTCTCCTGCCCGACAACGATGGCGTTCTTCTCCGCGTCGATTCGAATGACGTACAACGGTGTCGCACTGCTGATCCCTAGGCCACGGCGCTGCCCAATTGTGTAGTGCACTAGCCCGTTGTGCGTACCAAGCCTATTGTCGTCTGTGTCCAGGATCGGACCGGGGCGGATCACGCCTTGAGGAAAGAGGAAGTCGGTGCGTCCATCCACCGCGAAGCACAGGTCTTGGCTCTCGGGGAGTGACGCCGCATGGAGACCGTTGCGCCGCGCGATGGCGAACACCTCGTCCTTCGTCAATTCACCGACGGGGAAGAGCAAGTGCGCGAGGTCCTCTTGTCGCAGGCCGTATAAGAAGTAGGTCTGGTCCTTGTTGCGGTCGAGGCCACGGAGTAGATGCACCGGGCCCGCTTCATCGCGCGAAAGGCGGACGTGATGTCCTGTTGCGACGCAGTCGAATTCGTGCTCTTGCGCATATCGCAGCGCGAGGCCGAAGCGCAGGTGACGATTGCAGTTTCCACAGGGATTTGGGGTCTCGCCGCGGCTGTAGCGAGCGACGTAATCGCGCAGGACACGCTCGTAGAATAGGTCACTGGCGTCAACGGTGCGCTGCTTTATCCCAAGCTCCGCCGCGGCGAGGGCAGCGCTATCAAGAGAACAGCACTTCGTCATACCCCCGTAATCGGGTGCACCGGGATACGACCAGAACCACAAGGTGATCCCCTCAACCTCGTGCCCCTGATCAATGAGTAACCGCGCGGCGACTGTGCTGTCCACTCCGCCGCTCATGCACACGAGAACGCGCAATCCTACCCCTCTTCGCCCTTGGGAATGATACAGAGGAACTCGAACGGCTCTTTTCCGCTGTTTAGAAATTGGTGCTCCTCGTTAGGTGGGACGAAGATAAAGTCGCCCGCGCGCACCGGCGTCTCAGCATAGTACCCCTTGACAGCCCCCTCGCCAGAGAGGATAAACACTTCATGCTCCCACGGGTGCTTGTGGTACGGGCTGAAGCCACCCTCGTCAATCGTGAACAGACGCATGATAAAGGTCGGCGCACCTTGATCCGGACCGATCAGCACGCGTTTCTTGGCGTTGACAATCGTGTCTCCATCGCCGATGTCCAATGCAGCAACCGCGCGCGCTCTTCCAACTGTAATCATGTGATCACTCTCCTTGCAGATTACTGATGATAAACGGAACGAGCATCTCCTCCGGGGTGAGGCCGGCGTGCATCCCACGCAGCCTGACGCTGTCCTTGTACGGATAGTATAAGGTTTTCCGCCCGGTGGAGGCAACAACCAAGTCGCCAATGCGGTCACGCGACTCACGAAGAGTCTCTCCCATCCCGAACAAGCCCGCATTGAGCGCCTGCTCAGCATCCATACAAACAACGTTGCCTGAGAACGTCTCGGCAATGAACCGGGCAACTTCATTCTTCTTGCCATCGCGCACAAACAGGTACGCGGCGCGCGTGTCACCTACAGGTGGAAGAGCGAGATTGCCGTACAGCTCAGGATATTGCGTGATGTCGATGTAGTCTTCCGCATCCATCGGGACAAATCCATGATCAGCAGTGATGAGAAGGAGTGTATCCTCGACGCGACCTGAAAGTTCACGCTCCAGCGCGGCGTCGATCGCCCGCAACTCGGCTGTAAATGCATCGGTCCACGGACCGTGCACGTGAGCAATAGCGTCGGTGTCCCCCCAGTACAGACCGACAAACGTCCTTCCTTTCGCATCGTTGAGTGTCTCACGCGCTGCAACAAGCATATCGGACAGGTTTACCACCGGGTGCATCTTCGCCGCACCGTCATAGAGAAGGCGCGATAGTCCACTCTTTGCGATCTGCTTGGTCATTATCATGTGCGACTGAACATCGAGCCGCCGCAGATGCTCAAATAGGGTGACAGGGGCGAGGAACGTCTTCTCATCGATCCCTGCCTCAAGGGCATTATCGCTTGTATCGCTCCCAAGAACCGACAGACTGATCATGTTCGTGATCGCTGCTGTCTCTTTGAGGTAAAGACGGTAGCCAAGCATCCCGTGCTCCTGCGGGGTGACGCCGGTGCTCAGCGTTGAGAGCGCGGTGGCGGTGGTCGCAGGGAAGACCGAGGTGAGGGGGAGCATCTCTCCCTTGCCGATCAGCCGATGCAGGAACATCTGGGGAAACTGCTTCAGCATCCGCATGAGGTGCATATACCCCATCCCATCGAGGACGAGGAAGAGGACGCGTTGCGGCAATTCGGACGGAAGAAACGGCAAGAGGACGTCGCCTCGTTCAACTCGCTCACCGAAGAGCGCACGGATGAAGGAGGGGATACTGTCGATGGAGTACGAGCCGTAGTCGGGGGCGATGAGGCCTTCCGGCAACCGGCTATGGAGGTGATTAGAAAGCAACTTCTGTTCGATACCTTCTCGTGTGATCATAGTCAGCAATTGTAATCACCCAAAGGGAAAATGGAAACGTCTTCTCCTCTTGATCCTTAGTGCTCTTCGTGGTGAATCCACGCTTCCCGACTCTATGAGAGGCACAAGCCTTTTCTCTCGCAGAGACGCTGAGACGCAGGGAACAGCGGAAACGGGGGGAAGAACAACGAAATGTCAAGAGGTTATCTCACCACGAAGGACCTGTCTGCGTCCGAAGGACAGGCAGGCACGAAGACCACGAAGGAATGAAAGAGCAGAAGCATTCTCTCGCAGAGGCCTGTCTGCTGGTATTTGACAGACAGGACGCTGAGAATAGCTCCTTAAAGCCTTCAAACACTTATTAATTCTTGGCTTCCCTCTGCGTCTCTGCGGCTCTGCGCGATATCGCTCCTGCTTTTTAACAACATTATCACCCGCCGAGCAGCGCGTTGGGTGAGTCGATTACATGAAAGTCAAAACCCTTTTCTCCCGCTGAGACGCGGAGGCGCTGAGAATAGCTCCTTAAAGCCTTTAAACATTTATCAGTTCTTAGGTTTCCTCTGCGCCTCTGCGGCTCTGCGCGAGAAT
Organism: Candidatus Bipolaricaulota bacterium; assembly: GCA_034715975.1. GTDB lineage: Bacteria > Bipolaricaulota > Bipolaricaulia > UBA7950 > UBA9294 > M55B144. Next base: position 3,392 of record JAYEFP010000163.1, read on the forward strand.
ACTGTTGCTCTTGTTCTTGCTTATTGCCTTTCATCCATCATCGCTTCCCGTTCTCCGCGAGAAGCACAAGCCTTTTCTCCCGCGGAGGCGCAGGCCTGTCTGCTGGTATTTGGCAGACAGGGCGCTGAGAACAGCTTCTTAAAGCCTTTAAACACTTGTTAATTCTTGGCTTCCCTCTGCGTCTCTGCGTCTCTGCGAGAGGACGCTTTTGCTCTTCCTCATCACTCTTTACGCATCACTGCTTTCCACCTCTACGAGAAGCACAAGCTTCTCCTCACGCCCGCTCGTTTCACTCGCTCAAGACGCAGAGCTCGCTGAGGAAGGCTTCAACTTCTGAGTTTCAGACCTCATTCTTTCCTTGCCTGTTTCTGCTGCCTGTCTGTGCCAACGACGCAGACAGGCCTCTGCGCCTCTGCGCCTCTGCGAGAGGACGCTTTTGAAAACCGGGGACAGGCACCTTTTCTCTTGTCGTCTGCGGTGAGAAAACGAGCCAGTCCCCTCGTGAGAAAACGAGCCAGTCCCCGCCCCACTGCAAAAAGTCCCCGATAAGTGTCTTTCAGGGATTCCCTTGGCATTCTCTGCGCCTGCCTGTGCGTGTCCCTGTCTGCGTGCGGACACGCACAGGCAGGCGTACGTAGACGGGTCCTTCGTGGTGAGATATCTGTGCCTCTAAACCCAGGTATTCGCTCTCCCCTCTGTGCTCTCTGCGCCCTCTGCGGTAAGATGCTTTTGTTCCTTTTCCATCACCGATCAGTCATTACGCGTCACCCTTTTGAGCAAGGAACCCGGGCAGCTCATCGAGGCTGTGAATGTCGCCGTCGTTGCCATCGCGAGAGATGTTGATCGGGATGAGACCTGCCGCACGCGCGGCGTCTGTGTCTTCCTGCCTGTCTCCCACGTAGTAACCGTGCGTCGCGCGGAGACTATCCATCATCGTAAGGAGCATTGCGGGAGATGGCTTGGCGAATTGCAACTTGGGTAGCGTGTCGCCGCGACCGATCCACACGCCGAACACACGCTGCAGCGAGAAGTGCTCGATGATGTGGTCAACGACCGCCTGCGGCGAGTTGGAGACGAGGCCCAACGGGTAGCGCTCGCTCAGTTGACTGAGAACGGCAACATCCGGGAAGAGCGGGATCTCACCACGGTCGAGTGCGGCAAGTTTGTAAGTGATGTAGTTTTCATCGCGCCGCTTCCACAATAGAAGAGGATCGTCAATTCCGAGCTTCTCGCATACACCAGCGGAGTTATCACGCATGTTGCTGATGTACAGCGCGCGCATGTTCTCCTCCGTTGGTGCAAGGCCAAAGTCGGTGAGTGTGCGCACAAACGAGTCGTGAAACCAGGTATCGCCGGGGCGATCGGAGTCGAGGATCACCCCGTCCATGTCAAAGCCAATGAGCTCGCTCATGCACTTCTCACCGTTCGTTCTATCTGCAATCCGTGTGCCAGTAGGCCAGAGAGGAATGGCTGCGTAGGGACGCACGTCTCCTGCGGGAGCGCGCCATGCGGCGTGATCTCTCCGTTTGCAAGCATGAACGCAATCTGTGCGATGGGAAAGCCGGTAGTGCGCATCATCGCCGAAAGTCCGCTCGCTGCATCATAGTTGTCGATCATCTCGTAGCAGATCTCGCGCGTCTCTCCGGCAATCGTTCCGCGCGCGCTCACCCGTAGCAAGACAACGTCCGGCTCGTCAAACGACAAGTGCTCGCGCAGCAAGTGCACACTCAGCGCCCGTGGAACAACGTCCGTACCGTCGACCTCCTGTTGATCGTTGCCGAAGAAGCCGAGGTCGGCCATCGCTTTCACCTTCTCCAGGTGCCCGGGGTAACGAATCGTCTTGTACTCGAGGTTTCTAACGCGTCCGTGCATGGTCTGCGGGAGGGTTGAACTCCCGCCGGAGGTGTGGAACGCCTCCAGTTTGTCGTACGGTGACGGAAAAGCGATCTCTTCGCACTCTGTGAGTGACGGCAAGGTAACGATCTCCCCATCGCGAAGCACGGTCGATGGTTCCATGTATTCATTGATCAGCCCGTGCGGTGAGAAGACGATCTGGTACCCAAGCGGCGGTCGCGGGTGTTGCGGGAGGCCACCAACGCGGATGGAAACGCTCTCCACATCATCGAGATCCTCCACCGCGGCTGCAGCAAGGATGTTCACCAGCCCCGGAGCAAGGCCACAGTCGGGGATGATCGTCACTCCCGCTTCCCGCGCCTTGGTATCGAGGGCGAGCTCTCCGGCGACGATCCTGTTGTTTCCGCCGAGGTCGCAGAACGAGACACCTCTCTCCAGAGCCGCCTGTGCCAGGTTGAGATTGAAGAAGTACGGGACAGCACTGATGGCGACATCGAACCCGTCCATCGCTTCACGCACCGCGCGCGGAGCGCTGACATCGAGCCTCCTTGGGACAACTCTCGTGTCGCGCAGGCGCTCGGCGATCGCCTCAGCACGAGAGAGATCCCTGTCGGCAACCACGATTTGCTCCACCTTGTCGCGCGAGGCAAGATTGTAGGCGATCGCCTGTCCCATCATCCCCGCGCCGATAAGAATGATCCTCATTCCAATTCCTCCTGCATCATCCCTGCAAACTGGTCGCTTATCTCCTGTGGCCAGTCATAGGTATTCCAGGAGAGCTCGCTCATAGAAGAGTCCTCCTGATCCGACCCATTCTCCAGAGCCGCATCACGGGTGGCAACAACAAACACAAACGATCCCGTCGCGTCAAGCTGCATCGTCTGTGGATCATCCGGGATGCCAAACCCACCGCTCGCAGTGCCCGTGACCGTTCCCCGCAGGCGCAGCGTCTGATCCGGCAGGATGAGCACGATATAGAGACTTCCTGTGCCGCTTCCAGCAGCGTCCGCAGAGAGTTCGACATCATCGGCAGAGATCTTTATCGCTCCGTGGAGCATGATTGCCTCACCCGAGGCAAGCGTACCGCGAGCAGAGAACGTTGCCCATCCGCTTCCCATCAGGGTGTTGCTGTCACCGATCGCTTCCCCGTCCAGCGTTCCCTCTGCGCTGAACCTGGCCTGTGTCGCGCCGAGCGTCAGATCTCCGTTAAGGCTAAGATCGCCGCTAAGTTGCGCAGTAACGTCCGTCCCGGAGAACCACAACACCGCCGAAGCGGAGAAGTCACCGCTTCCAGCCAGGTTCGCCTGTACCAGACTCGCTTGCAGTAGGTTCGGCTGCACTGGCGCCACATTCGGGACGCTCGAATCAGCGTAAGAAACACATGCGGCAACGGCAACAACCAGCAGAATGAATAATGTGTACTTCACGATCGCTCCTTTCTCGATTGGCTAGGTAGAGAGAGTATACCGCCACAAGGCAGGCTGTTGCACAAACCTCTTCTCCGCGCAAGACAGAAGCTTTCACCGCCGAGACCGCTCGGGAGGTGTGGTAAATTCCGCCGGCTACTACACCCCCCGAGGCGGTAAAATGCTTGAAACTAGGAGCCGAGTATGAAGACGAGCGATAGAAACTGTTTACGCAACAGGCTCAAGGAGGGCTGCCGACGCCTTCCACGCCCTTGCCGATAGCACCGCAGGTTGGTATCTTTGAGCGTGATCATTTGAGCGTGCTTAT
>JAYEFP010000164.1:0-1872 GCA_034715975.1 Candidatus Bipolaricaulota bacterium
ATCGAGATAGTCTCACTTTTTGCGTCGAGTGCGTTCTCGATGAGCTCCTTCACGACCGACGCAGGACGTTCGATTACCTCTCCTGCAGCGATCTTGCGTGCCAAGCCTTCATCTAGCCGTTTGATCTTCATCACAGGAAGAAAGGCTACCAGACTGACGCCATTGCGGCAATCCTTTTCGTGACGCTTGCTGGCTTCGTTAAAATAACGATACGCCGCCTTGGCTGCCGTGTGCAGCCTTGGCATCGGCGCGCCGCCCTTGGCATCGGCGCGCCGCCCTTGGCGGCGCGGGCACGATCATGTATCTTAACGATAAGGAGGTGGGTATGAATACAATCGGCGACCTTCGTAAGGCTCTCGATCTTGCGACAGACAATCAGGTACGCAACCGAATAGATGCAATCAAAGACCTTCTCTATTCACACCTACGGCGAGGACCCAACAACCAAATCCTCATCGCAGATTCAGGCCTCACTCTGTTGCGCCAGCTGCAGGAGTTGTACGATAGTGGACTAACGATGACCGAGGCGAGTAGCGTTATGCAAACTAATGCAGCTATGAAGGATGTTAAAGACCAGATATCAGCATCCGGTTTAACACCAAACCAAGATAAACCAAGCGAGGGCGAACACGTAATCGCTCTTCTTCGAGAAGAGATTGCCTTCCTGCGCACCCGTGTTGCCTACCTTGAGGAACAACAAACGAAGCCGCGATCACAACAGTTTTCCCAGACGTGGTGGGAAAGGATGCGAGGTGAGATCAGTGGGACTTAATATTCCGACACATGGAAATGCTCGTCTCGAACAGGTGATCACACGCATTGACGCCTCTGAGCGGATATCAACTTTATGGGTGGCATCAAATGTGATAGCCATCGACCGCATGCACATAAACGATCACGGCCCAGTGCATATCAAGATCGTAACGAACATCGCAATCAAGCTCCTGCGTCTGCTCGTAGCTGGAGGAGTGGAGCCAAGCGTTGTCTGCGACCACGGTCTTACAAATGAGGATGCTGAGGTCATTGTCTGCCTGGCGGCAGCACTGCACGACATCGGCCACGTTATCCATCGTCAGCGTCATGAGGAGCTCTCACTCATCCTCGCGCCCGCGTTGATCGAGGAGATACTCGATGGTATGTATTCCGTACGCGAAGCGACAATCCTCGAGGGAGAGATCCTGCACGCCATTCACGCCCATCGCCGCGACATTCAACCACTAACCATAGAAGCAGGCGCAGTTAAGGTCGCCGATGCCCTGGATATGGAATCTGGCCGCGCGCGGATACCGTTCAAGAGTGGATCGGCATCGATCCATGCCGTATCGGCGATGGCGATAAAGAAGGTCGAGATTATGAAGGGGGATGAGAAGCCAGTGGGGATTCACGTCCGCATGTCGAATTCAGCCGGGATCTTCCAATTGGATACCCTGCTGCGCGAAAAGCTGAGCCACTCCGGACTGTCCCCCTACATCGAGGTCGTCGGAGAGGTGGTAGGGCCTGAGAAGAAGATCATCGAGCGATACGAGATCGAATGAGAAGCCCGTAAATCGCCTCATCCCTGTCGCCCTACCTTCGGGTATAGGGTAAACCTTCCGCAGCTCGTTGATGTGCATCGCTTGCCTAGACCCGCAAGTCCCCTTCAGTAGGGCCTTTGAAGAATCAGAAAGAGTTATCGCAACAAAAGTGCCCTTTTGTTGCGTCAAATGTCTGAGCGATCCTCGCCTCTCTCGGCTATCGTCAGGCCGGAGGAGGATGAGATGGCGCTCGAAATTACGCAGGAAGACTTCATGTCCCCGGAGCAGGTTCTGGCGTTGAAGGAACACTGCCGTAAAATGGCACGGCTGGCGAATGCGGATGCACGGCGGAACCCGA
>JAYEFP010000165.1:0-6869 GCA_034715975.1 Candidatus Bipolaricaulota bacterium
TGTCTCATCTCAGCGACCTTTGCGCCTGCCTGTGCCAGTGAGGCAGACAGGTCCTCTGCGGTAAAATGCTTGAAACTAGGAGCCGAGTATGAAGACGAGCGATAGAAACTGTTTACGCAACAGGCTCTACTGTTACACAGTTTCCTGAGCGCTCGCTCCTACGGTTTCCTCCTTTTTCTCATACGCTGCCGTCTTTCTAATCACATGACGTGGACACTTCTCGATCGCTATGTCAATCTGATCGACGTGGAAGGTGGGGAGGTCCTTCTTCTCATCCCATGTGACCGCGCCCTCTGGAGAGACCTTCTCGCAGATGTGGCAGTGGATGCATCCATCCGGACAACGCTTGCGCCCCGGGATGTCGCGTTTGGCCTGGTAGTTGCAGGCGAGGTACTGGGGCGTGTTTGCCGGGATGAGCTCCGTCAGCCCCTGCGGACAGGCGGCAACGCAGAGGCCACAACCAATACACGTCTCCCAATCAACAACAGCCACGTGCTTTTCCTGATCGATCGACATCGCCCCTGTGGGACAGACTCGCACACAGTCTCCCAACCCGATGCAGGAATACGGACACTCGTTAAACCCCGACGCTAGCTGTACCGCGGCGGCGCACGTCTGTACGCCAGTGTAGTCTGCAATCGCGTGCGACCCGCCGGTGCAGTGCACAACCGCCTTCTTTCCGACGCCCGCCTCCGCCTTCAATCCGAGGTAATCCTCCAATCTCTTCATCCCCTCTTTGTCCTGTGAGAGAACCGGACAGGGGGTCTTGGCAAATACCTGTTTATCGTGGGCTACTGCTTGTGCGTAGGCGAAGCACCCGGGATGCCCGCAGGCCCCACAGTCGGCCCCGGGAAGGAACTCCTTTATCCGCGCGGCCTCTGCCAGCGACTCGTCCTCCTTTGGGAGAACCTTGCTTGCCACGTAGATCATCAACCCAGAGAAGAAGCCGATCGAGGAGAGTACAACAACGGTGAGTGCCGTGTTCACCTATACCATCCCCTGGAACGCAAGGAAGGAAAGGCCGAGGAGCATCGCCGTGATAAACGCAATCGGCGTTCCCTTAAACGCGATCGGTGTATCGGAAAGCTCCAACCGCTCACGGATTCCGGACATGATGAGGAGCACGAGCAAGAACCCTGATCCGGCACCAGCAGCGGCAAAGAGCGATTCCAAGAACGTGTATGTTTGATCGACGTTGATAAACGTGATCCCGAGGACGGCGCAGTTTGTTGTGATCAGCGGCAAGTAGATCCCGAGAGCGTTGTACAGGGTGAGGTTCGTCCGTTTGATCGCCATCTCGATGATCTGCACAACTGAGGCAATCACTAGGATGAAGATTACCGTCTTCATCACTTCTACCCCGTATGGGACAAGAATGTAATGGTAAATTGGCCATGTCACGGCAGATGCCACAAGCATCACCAACAACACCGCTAGCCCCATGCTGACCGCGCTCTTCGTCTTCTTGGAGACACCAAAGAACGGGCACAGCCCAAGGAACTTGGCGAGAATCATGTTGTTCACCAACGCCATGCTGAAGAAGATAACGAACAGGCTATTCATTCTTGCTCACCCCCATCCACTTGAAAAGAGCGAGGAGCATGCCGATGACGAGGAACGCCCCCATCGGGAGCATAAGAATCGATACCGGATTCTCGCTGAACCCGGGGATGGTAAACAGGTGATGCCCGAACAGATCCAGCTTTCCTGTTCCCAATAGTTGTCTGATGAACGATATGAGCAGAATCGCCACACCGAATCCCACGCCAATCCCTAGTGCATCCGCGATCGAGTCGAGGACACCGTTCTTGCTGGCAAACGCCTCGGCGCGACCGAGAATGATGCAGTTGACCACGATCAGCGGAATGTAAATCCCGAGTGACTTGCTCAGCGCAGGGACGAACCCCTGCATCATCATGTCAACGATGCTCACCAACGTAGCGATGATTACGATGAAGACAGGGATTCTCACCTTATCCGGAACGTAATTATGGACCAGGGAAATGAGGATGTTTGACGCAAGAAGGACGAATACGAACGCCGCAGTCATCCCGATTGCATTATCGAGAGACGTGCTCACAGCTAGCGTTGGGCACAGTCCGAGCAGGAGAACGAACGTCGGGTTCGAACGTACGATCCCTCTTACAAGGTTCTTCCCGAAGGAACTCATAAATTCCCCCTTTTATGTTGATTTCCAAGCTCTTCTGTGATGGCTTGCTTTACTCCGTTCACCACTGCGGTAGAACTGATCGTCGCTCCGGTGATTGCATCGATCTTCCCTCCGTTGCGCGAAAGATCTACCTCGTCTAGGTCAACTCCCTTGAACTGATCGAGAAAAGAGGCGTTGATGATCTTCGCTCCCAAACCCGGGGTCTCTTGTTGGGTGATGATCTTTATGCCCTGCAGCGACTTGTCGTCCGGCTTCAGACCGATGAGAATATCGATCTTCCCTCCGTACCCCCGCCCCTGTGCCATGAACGCGTGCCCGATCGGCTCGCCGGCAGCAAGGACGGTGTACAGACCGCCATCCTCATCATAGGTGAACGACTCCATGTTTGGAAATAGAGTAGCAAGCATCTCGGTGATCGCATCCTGCTTCGCCTGGGCAATCTTGTCCTTGGTGATCCCGTTGGTCAAGGTGAGAGCAACGATGGAGATAAGAACGACCAGTGTCAGGAAGATGACCGGCCAAAACTCTCTCTTCTTGCTCATGCCGCCTCCTTCTTCGTCTTCTTGACGAGTCCGAAAACCTTCGGACGCACATGGCGATCGATCAGCGGCGTAAACGCATTCATCAGCAAGATCGAGTAGCAAACCCCTTCGGGCATGCTGCCGTAGACGCGAATGAGGACGACGAGTACTCCCGCTCCGGTAGCAAAGATAATCTTTCCCCTAATTGTAATCGGTGTCGTTACATAGTCCGTAGCCATGAAGAACGCTCCCAGGAAGAGCCCACCAGCGAGAATCTGAAAGAGCGGATCCTGTCCGAGGGCCCAACTGAGCAGGGCGACCGTGCCGATGTAGAAGACCGGCACGTGCCATTTGATCACGCGGAAGGCAATGAGGATCAATCCCCCAATCAGGATGAGCAGCGCCGATGTCTCCCCAACGCTCCCCCCGACGTTTCCAAAGAATAGGGATTTATACATCTCTGTCTTGCTCAGCGTGTAGGCGAAGCTCTCACTCAACGGAGTCGCGGTGGTTACGCCATCAGCGAGCATCGAGTGCACCGGGGCGATCCAGCGGCTGAGGGCACCGGCAAAGGAGACGGTAACGAACGCCCGCGCGGCAAGAGCCGGGTTGAAGATGTTGTGCCCCAGTCCGCCGAACATCTCCTTGGCGACGGCAATACTGAACACGGACCCCACCACCACGATCCACAGCGGCGTGCGTGGGGGCATGACGAGCACGAACAGGATAGCAGTGACGATCGCACTCCCGTCGAGGCTGAATGGTCGCCGGCGCATCATCTTCGCTACATACTCGGTGAGAACTGCCGCGAGCAGAGACACTGCCAGCATGAGCAGGACGTACAGCCCAAAGAAGTAGACCGCACCCGCGGTGGGAAAGAGGAGGGCGAAGATCACTAGGTACATATCTTTCTTGATGGAATTCTTACCGCGCAGGTGTGGCGACGGTGAGAGAACAAGTAGTTTGTTATTGTCCATCACTTCACCCCCAGTTTGCGCAATTCGAGCTTACCAACCTTGATATAGGAGACAAGCGGGATATTCGCCGGGCACCCGTATGCGCACGCCCCACATTCCACGCAGTTGTTGATGTGGAACTCGGCGAGATGATCGTAGTCCTCGTGTTTCACCAGATTAACGAACTGCAGCGGCATCAATCCCATCGGACAGGTCTCGATGCAGCGCCCGCAACGGACACAGTCATGCTCCTCGCGGATATCGCTCTTCTCTAGAAGAATGCAGTTTGTCCCCTTGATTATCGCCGTATCAAGCGATGGCTGTGCTATCCCCATCATCGGGCCACCGAAGATCAATTCATCGGCGCTAACATCGCTTCCGCCACACAGATCGATCAACGCGGAGGCGGGCGTGCCGAAGCGCGCCAGGAAGTTCTTCGGCGTCTTCACCAGTCCGGTAACGGAGACCACGCGCTCCACAAGCGGTTTACCAAGGACAACAGCATCGTGAATCGCAGCCAGGGTAGCAACGTTATGTACAAGAGCACCCACGTCCATCGGCAGCCCCCCCTCGGGGATCTCGGCGCCGAGAATCGTCTTGATCAGCGTCTTCTCCGCCCCCATTGGGTAGCGGCCAGGTACGACAAACACGCGCACCTCTCCAGGGAACGTGTTCTTGGAAACGCTCTCGCGCATCTTAGCGATCGCCTGCGGCTTATTGTCCTCGATGGCGATGAACGCGCGCTTCACCGAGAGCGCCTTCATCACAAGCGCGAGCCCACTCAAGATTCGTTCCGGCTGCTCGATCATCAAGCGATCGTCGGCGGTGATGTACGGTTCGCACTCCGCGCCGTTGACGATCACAACCTTGATCGGCTTCTCCGGCGGAGGTGACAGCTTCACGTGGGTGGGGAAAGTTGCCCCACCCATCCCGACGACGCCTGCCTCGTTAATGCGTGAAACAATCTCCTCTGGGAACAGCTTGTCAGGATCTGCGGGCGAGAGTTTGACCCATTCATCCTCCCCGTCCGACTCGATGACAACTCCGGCAACAGCTTTCCCCGTCACCGAGCTCGCCACTGTCGGTAGCTGCTTCACTTTCCCCGAGATGGTGGCGTGGATCGGGGCAGAGACGAATCCTCCCGCCTCGGCGATCAGCTGCCCTACCTTCACCTCATCGCCTTTCTTGACTAAGACTTTAGCTGGAGCACCTATGTGCTGCTGCACTGGCAAAGTCACCGTCTCCGGCAACGGAGCACGCTCAATAGCTGTTTGAGCCCCCAGCTTCCGTGACGGAGGGTGTACCCCAGCGGATCGTTTCAGGCCCAATACCTCTAGTACGTGTGTGTTCATTCCCCACCATTCTCCTGATCGATATATGTGTTAATTCCTGCCGATTCAAAGATCTTCTGTGGGTCGTCGTAGCCAACAATCAACGCCTCCGTGCTACTAAGCAAGTTTGCCAAGTCTGCCCCATCTTTTGGTCCGAGGACGAACACCGCGGTCGCTAATGCATCCGCCTGCGTGCAAGTGGGAGCGTAAACGCTGGCACTAGATGATGCATGTGATGAATAGCCGGTGCGCGGGTCCATGATGTGTCCAACCTTTGCTGCCGGGTCGAAAAAGCGCTCGTAGTTACCCGATGTTGCTATCGCCCCGTCTGTGATGGTGAACGTTACAAGGGAGGAATTCTCGTCCTTGGGATTTCGCAGGGCAAGCTCCCACTTCTCATTGTTCGGCTTTCCGCCGAAGGCCCCGATGTCACCACCGGCGTCGATCAGCGCATGCTCGATCCCTTGCTCGCGCAGGACATCGAGCCCGCGATCGACCGCATAGCCCTTGGCGATTCCACCGAGCGTGATCTTCATCCGTGGTTCGAGAATGATCGCCCTTTTCGGAGAGGTGATCATCTTGATACGATCGGCTCCAAGGAGCGTCATCGCCTGCGCGATCTGCTTCTGCTGGGCCTCGGAATCAAGCTCCCAAAACTGCACACCAGCCCCTTCCTTGTAGCGCCACAGATCAAGAAGCGGCTCCACAGTGATGTCGAACGCCTCATCGGTGATAGAGTAGTCGAAAATTGCCGCGGTGATGACTTCCCATAGATCATTTGATGGGTCGTCCAATCGTCCTTGCTCATTCAGGCGATATGCCTCTGCCTGCGGGTCAAAGATCGACGCCACGTGCTCGACCTGCGCCATGCGTGAGAACGCAGCGTCGATCGCTGCTTCCGCTTGCTTAGGGCTGCGATCGTAGACGGTGATCGTCACCCAGGTGTCCATCATCTCGCGACGATCCTGAAACGCGCTCATCGGCGGAGGAAAGAAAGCCTTATCCAAGATGAACACTGCTGCCAAAGCCGCTACGAGTAACAGAGGAATAAGGAAGCGCGTTTGACGTGATCCGACTCTAGTTTGTGATTGCAGTGACACACGCCCTCCCAAAGAAAAAAGTCAATGCCAGCCCCGCATTGTAGCAACCATAGCAAGTATTGGCAACTCGAGTTTGGTGGATGGATTATCCATCCGTTGTTACATCTAGCATAGCTGGTTAAACTGGCGGAGCAGATCACTGCCTATCCGGAGGTCTTTGGAAAGAGGCCAAGTGGGACGTAGGCTCTGGTCCCCGATGAAAGAGGGAACATGCACAACGAGAAGCAGGAATTCGTGACCTTTTCCGAGTTCAAGAAGTGGGCCGAAAACGATGAAGACAGGCGGGGTCTTCTACTAAGAGCCTCATGTCTCCATCCGAAAGTCTGTGAGGCAAAGGTCATCCGCCTGAGTATCCAGCACGGGAATCCTATCCTCACCGTCAGAACAAGGAGATCGGAGACCTTCCTGCTGACCTTAAACACTGGTCTTCGAGCACTTGTGTTCAGCCGCAGCGACCTCATCCCCGTTGTTCGGCAAGCCGGATATGCTATGCACGGTCGAAAGGCCGACATTGATGTGAGCAAAGGGAGAAGGAGCATGAACCCTCTTCCTCGCGACTGGCTGGGACAAAAACTCTCTGAGCACGGCATCAAACACCTATGTCACTTCACGCCACTCCAGAATGTTCCAATGATTCTGGAACACGGCTTGCTTCCTAGGGGAGCAGTCGACAGGATCAACTCCAAGCCTCTACTCTGTGATGAAGAGAGATGGGATAGGCAATATGATGCCTCATGCCTGAGCGTCTCCTTTCCAAACTACAAGATGCTCTACAGCTGCCACGAGCAGTA
>JAYEFP010000166.1:0-6869 GCA_034715975.1 Candidatus Bipolaricaulota bacterium
GGCGCTCCGATCGCCTCGTGCAACGCCTTGATGTCGTCGTAGCTCAGTCGCTCGCCGTAGGGACGGGAATAGAAGAATTGCAGAGCCGTGATCTCGTCCTTGTTCGCTTCCAAGAATTGCTCGAACGATTGCACCAGCGCTCGCGCCTTTTCCCGTGCTTCCGGGGAGTGCCCGGCGATGAGGATCTCGTCCTTGCTCACTTCGTCGATGATCTGCTCGAACGACTTCTTGGTCTCAATCAGCAGATTGCGAAGCTCTGGGTTGGTCGCCAGTGGTTCGACTGCTTCCCTCAGTAGCTCATCCGCCGCGGCGTGGACCTGCTCTGGCGCAGGATCGGTGTCAGTGGGCAGTTTGTTATCGAGGCGTGCCTTCTCGATCTGCTCGTCGGGATCGATCGCGGTGACGATAGCGTGGCTGATCGAGCGGATGTCTTCACCGCCCGAAATCGTGGCGATCTTCTCTCGCTCCTTGTCGCCACACTGTTTGTCGAGACGAGCGAGGCGGCTTGCAAGCGAGGAGATGTAGTCGGGATCGGTCCCTCCGAGGGCGACGTGCTCCAGCAACGCCTTGAACGAGACGTTCTTCTTCCGCTCCAGCGGCTGGGTGTCGGCCAGATCGGTCTCGGTAACACCGACGCAGTCGACTATGACAAAGTGTGTCTTTGCCATCGCGTCATCGGTAACGCTCTTGAGTTCATTCTCGTCGATGATGCGCACCCCGCGTCCCTTCATCTGCTCAAACTGCACGCGGCTCTTCACGTTGCGCATGAACATGACGATCTCAATCGGCTTGATATCGGTCCCGGTGGAGATCATGTCCACGCTGACTGCAATGCGCGGGTTGAATTCGTTACGAAACGCCTTAATCAGGTCGGACGGCTTCGCTCCCGTTGTCTTGTAGGTGATCTTCCGGCAAAAGTCGTTCCCTTTGCCAAACTCCTGGCGCACAATCTCCACGATGTCTTCGGCGTGAGAGTCATCCTTGGCAAAGATCAGCGTCTTGGGTACGGTCTTGCGGCCGGGGAAGATCTCGGTTGTCACATTGTCGCGGAAGGTGCGGATGATCGTGCGAATCTGATCCTTGGCGACAACGGCGCGATCGAGTTGGTTTGCTGTGTAGGTAACGGGTTCATCGGGCCGTTTCCAGCGTACGTTCCTCGTCTGGCGATCACGAATTCCGACCATCGTTCCGTCATTGGCTTCGATGGTGGCCCCTTCTTCCGTGATACGGGTGCGGATGCGATAGATCTCGAAATCGACGTTCACCCCGTCGGCAACGGCCTCATCGTGTCCGTACTCCATCACCAGGTTCTGGTTGAAGAAGCCGAAGGTGTGCTTGGCCGGGGTGGCGGTCATCCCGATGAGGTAGGCGTCGAAGTACTCCAGTACCTGTCGCCACAGCGAGTAGATCGAGCGATGGCACTCGTCGACGATAATCACGTCAAAGTATTCAGGTGGAATGGCCGGGTTGTAGATGACGGGCATCTGGTCCTTGGGGAGCGTGGCTTCTTTGCCATACGGGGACTCCTCCTCCAGTGCGGGGTCGAACTCAGGTTCACCCTTGAGCATCGAGTACATGCGCTGAATGGTGGAAATGACGACCTTGCTCGACGAGCCGATGGTGTTGGAGGTGAGCCGCTGCACGTTGTACAGCTCGGTGAATTTGCGGTTGTCATCGGGCGTGCGGTAGTTGCCGAATTCGTCCTCGGCTTGCTTCCCGAGGTTGGTGCGGTCAACGAGGAAGAGCACGCGCCGTGCTCCGGCGTACTTAATCAATCGGTAGACGGAGGTGATCGCCATGATCGTCTTGCCGGATCCTGTTGCCATCTGAATCAGCGCGCGTGGGCGATCGTCCCGAAGAGATCGTTCGAGGTTCTTGACCGCCTTGATTTGGTTTGGATACAAAATGCCGGGGTGCAACAGCGGTAGATACTGCAGGCGCGAGCGCAAGCTAGAGGGTGTGTCATCAGATGCATAGACCCCATCAGTGGGGCTCCAGTCCTTCACCCATTGCGGCAGCGTTGCTGCTTCTATCCACTCGGCGATGGTTTCAGGCTGGTGAAATTGGAAGACACGGCGGCTACGAGGTTGTGGATCGAGGTGATTCCAAAAGATGGTTTCGGTTCCCGTGCTTACGTAGCGGAAAGGAAGTGGCGTGACGGGTGGCTTGAGGTCGTAGGCGAGGTTGGATGTGTAGTTGTCGGTTTGGAGCTCAACACTGCGGACTGGATAGCCTTCAGGCTTTGCTTCGAGAACACCGACCGGCTTTGCATTGACGAAGATCATGTAGTCGGCGTAGCCTGCGCCGTGCAGTAACGGGAATTCCCGGATGATGACACCGGGACTTGCCGAGAGGTTGATCGCGTCGCGCGACTGGACGCTCCAGCCCGATTCGACGAGCTTGGCGTCAATGATCTCACGTGCGCGTTCTTCTGGGGTGCTCATTGCTCAGGTGTGGTGAAGCTTGCCCTCCTGCTTCCAACGCCTCCCTGCAAACCTACGCGGGAAGTAGACAAGCGGATGCTAAGTTCCCACGGGGTCACCTTTAGTTCCTGATACGCTATTTGCACGTATCGCAAGGAGTATAGCGCGATTCGCGGAAAGCTACAAATAGAACAGAACAACGCGGAATGTGGAACGCAGAACGGGAAAAGCGATTTCACCACGAAGGACACGAAGATCACGAAGGACCGGAGCTGAAAAGATCTTGCCTCTTCCGAGCTTTTCTGTAGCGTCGAGCCCTGCCTGCCCCGTGTGGTCTTACCTCATGGGGTGCTCGACGTTGACCAATGCTGTACCAGCAACGTTGCAGACCCCAGTGAAGTAAGGCTTCACAGGGCAGGCAAGCTGCAACGCTAAGAAACACACGTTCGATGCGCCAAAGGGACAATGTCGACGCTGCAAGCTGACCGCTGAGAACTTCTTCCCCCTTCGAGTTCTTCGTGGTGAATTCTTCTTGGCATTTGTCCGTCTTAACAGGTGACGGAAAGGGCTTGTGCCACTGATCACGTCATCTCGTCCACGAGGGAGAGGAACCAGCGCTTCTGCTTGGGTCTCACATGTCTTGCCGGCAACCGACAGGCTGGCACTGTCGAGTGCACGCGATAGCGTATCCTCCTCTCACGGCAAAGGAGTGATAGTCGCTTGGAACGTCCACTGAGAATCCCCGCCATCAGCCTTGTTCTCTTGGTGATCGCTGTCGTTTGCCTCGCTCTTGTCGCGGGCGGGGATGCACCTATTCCTTCGTATCGCTATCTCGTGGTGATCGATCCGGGTCATGGGGGTAAGGACCCAGGGGCAATCGGAATCGGTGGTGTGGAGGAGAAGGATATCACCCTGCCGATAGCGCAGATGGTGTACATAAAGTCACTCGACGATCCACAGGTGCGCATTATTTTGACGAGGCGTGATGACGAGTACATCTACCCAGCCGATCGTATATTGGCGGCTAACGGCCTTGGTGCTGACTTATACGTGAGCATCCATGCTAACGCCTTCAGCTCGGCAAGCGTATCCGGTGTGGAGACGTTGGTACACGAGACGCAGCGCACAGATAGTGCGAGTTATCGTTTGGCGCGAATGGTGCAAGAACACGTGGTCTCTGCCACTGGTGCGGGCGATCGTGGGGTGAAGTGGGCGCCGTTGTTCATCGGGCGAGCGACGATGCCGGCTGTGCTCGTTGAGACGGGGTTTGTCACCAATTCTCACGAGTCGAAGCTTCTGCAGAGCATCTCCTATCAGAGCACTATTGCTGATGCAATCCTTGCCGCGATCCGTCAGTTTCTAAGCATTGAGTGAGATGCTTTCCGATCTTCTCTTGATCTACAAACAGTTGTTCGCTGCATACGGTGAGCAACACTGGTGGCCGGGACGTGACCGGTTTGAGATCATTGTCGGGGCAATACTCACTCAACAGGTCACTTGGAAGAACGTGGAGAAGGCGCTGGCTGCGCTCAAAGCCGCAGGCCTGTTGAATCCAGAAACGCTCCTGCGCGCATCGCTCGATGAGGTCGCAGCGTTGATTCGACCGACAATCTACTACAACGAGAAGGCGAAGAAGCTGCGTTCATTCTTGCTCTTCCTGCAAGAGCGACATCACGGTGACCTGAGCGATCTGTTTTCCCTACCGCTGCCCACGCTGCGCGAGGAGCTACTCAGCGTGCACGGAATCGGTGAGGAGACGGCCGATTCGATCATCCTCTACGCTGCGGAGAAGCCGAGTTTCGTCATCGATGCCTACACGCGCCGGATCATGCAGCGCCTTGGATTGATCCGCGGCAAGGAGCCGTACTCCTCGTTACGCGCGCTATTCATGGAGAACATCCCACGCGATGTGAAGTTGTACAACGAATACCATGCGCTGCTCGTCCGTCACGGAAAGGAACGTTGTCGATCGCGATCTCCTCTCTGCTTGGATTGTCCGCTGAGTAATATCTGTAAGGGTTCCTCCCGGCTAAGGCACGATAGCTCAGAGGAAGGCTGAGGAGATGAGTCTGTCGCAAAGACCTGTCTGCCTCCTACCTGTCCTTCGGACCTGTCTGCGTGCGGACACGCACAGGCAGACGCAGACAGGCGTCGGCACAGGCAGGCGTGAAATAGTAATGGGTAATGAGAAAGAACAAGAGCATTCTCTCGCAGAGGCGCAGAGAACAGCGGAAATGGGCAAAGAGAAAAAAATGCCTAAAACTTAAGAGTTAGGGCTTTCTCAGCGCTCTTGGCCCTGCCTGCGGGCACGTACAGGCAGGCCTTGAGCTGAGTGTAACGAACGGGCGAGAGAAATGCCTGAGCTTCTCGCAGAGGCGTGTCTGGAGCGTGAGGAGTCCCTGCAAGTATACTCCTACAGCGAAGTGAGCTCGTGCGGGTATGTGGATAGTGTCTCAGCCCCGTCTTCCGTGATTACGATGTCGTCCTCGATGCGCACCCCAACCTTGTCTGCGATGTAGATCCCCGGCTCGACGGTGAACACTACTCCCGGCTGAAGGACCGTCTTGTTCCCGGAGACGATGTAGGGCGGCTCGTGGATGTCCAGTCCCAGGCCGTGCCCGGTGCGATGGGTGAAGTACTTACCGTACCCGGCGTCGACGATCACTTTGCGTGCGGCGGCATCGACCTCCTCTGCAAGGGTACCAGGGCCGGCCAAGCTGCGGGCGGTCTCATTTGCTGCTTTTACGGTCTCGTAGATTTCCTTCCATGCGGGGGTGCTCGTTCCGATGGAGAAGGTGCGGGTGATGTCGGCTGAGTAGGTGCCAACGAGGAAGCCGAAGTCGATCAGCAGGCAATCTCCTTCTTGTAGCTTGCGGTCGCCAGCGACACCATGTGGCAGAGCGGCGCGCGGTCCGGAGAGGACGATCGGTGGGAAGCCGTGCCCGTCTGCACCGTTCTTCAGCATCTCCATGTTGAGGATCATCTGCACATCGCGTTCGCTCATTCCCACTCTCACTTGTGCGCAGGTAGCCCTCAACGATTCTTCGCTCACTTTGATCGCTGTGCGGATTGCCTCGATCTCGTCTGAGTCTTTGACCATCCGCTTCTGTGACAGCATATGATCAGCCTCGACGACCTCTGTGCCGTGCGCATTTTGTTCGATCTGGCGTAGCTCAAGGAGCCGCATTGATCGTTCTTCCACTGCGATTGTTTTTCCCCCGAGGTTGAGGACGTTGGATGCCTCCGTGAAGGCTTGTGCGTAGCCTTCTTCGTCGGTGTAAGCGACGAAGTCAACTTTGTAGGGGAGCGCACGCGAGAACGTCTCCACTTCCAGGTGAGGGAGGAGAATAGTTGGGCGCGCTGAACGTGAGGATGAAAGAAAGTAGACGAGCGGCCTTTCGCTCAGATCCTTTGTTATCCCCGTGAGGTATGTCAGGTTCGCCCCGGGGAGAAGCGCGAGAACATCGATATTCTGCTCTGCCAGTCTCTTCTTCAGTCCACCCAAACGTGCTTCATAGTCCATGTATCTGCCTCCTGATGCCAGTAATGATTTTACAGTATAGCGCACATTGGATACACAGTCCCTTGCGAGCTTGGCTGACACCGCGGTACTGTTTGCTATCCACACATGCTTGCTGGACTGCTATTGATCTTCTTGTACGAGGTTGGCCGGCGGTAGTCCTGCCGACGCTGAGCGAGATCCAGGTGTTGGGGTATGACTACATTCCGCTCGCGTGGATCCTCCTGTTTGCCGTTCTGGGGAAGATGGTGGGTGCGTACATCTTATTTCTCGTTGGTGCCCGGGCCAAGGAGACGCCTCGCTTCCAGCGGTTCTTAGATCGTCACCACTAGGCGAAGAGATTCTTTGACATCAGCGAACGCTTCGTGCAGCGGTATTCGTCCTTCTGAGTACTCCTGGATTTCCCGATACGGCTTCTCTTCACTGTTGCCTCCGGGTTGGGCACGCATTGCGTATGGGATTGGTCCTTCTCGGTTTCCACGGGATCGCCTCGATACACGGGTAACGCAAGATACAGGAGCGCAGAATGCGGAGCTAGGAAGGCAAAGGTCCAACGAGAGATCAGGAACCGCTGTCACCTGGCCAGTGATGGGTAATGGGTGATGAGAAACAGATCATGGGATAGAAGCGAGAATCTTATTGTCTTGATCTCTCGTAGCGTCGTGTCTCGTGCCCGACGGAGTAACGCAGAACGCATCGCTAGCTGTCCTGGTGCTGCAAAAAAATTCGTATGCCAGGCTGTTGCACAAAGCTCTTCTCCGCACAAGACAAAAGCTTTCATCGCCGAGACCGCTCGGGAGGTGTAGTAAATTCCGCCGGCTACTACACCCCCCAAGCGCGCAGAGAGTAGCATGGAAACCTTAATGTCTCATCTCAGCGACCTTTGCGCCTGCCTGTGCCAGTGAGGCAGACAGGTCCTCTGCGGT
>JAYEFP010000167.1:0-1866 GCA_034715975.1 Candidatus Bipolaricaulota bacterium
CTTGGCGGTGCGGTCTTCGACGTGATGGGCGAGGTCTTTCAGGGTTCGGAGCTGAGAAAACTGCTCATCGAGGCTGTCCGTTACGGCGATCTTCCAGAAGTGCGCGATCGCCTGCATAAACAGGTTGATACCGCTTTCGACAAGGAGAGATTGCAGGAGCTGGTTTCGCAGCGCGCGTTAACTAAGGACATTCTTGATGCCAGCAAGGTATACAAGATCAAGGAAGAAATGGAGCGAGCTGAAGCCCGTCGCTTGCAGCCCTACTACATTCGTAGTTTCTTCATCGAGGCATTCCGTCACCTTGGCGGCACAATAAGCGAGCGGGAACACGGGCGATATGAGATCACCCACGTACCCGGCGCGATACGCACTAGAGACCGTTTGATCGGGACGCGCAATCCTGTTCTACCACGCTATGAAAGAGTTACGTTTCACAAGGAGCTGATCTCCGTTCCAGACAAGCCACTTGCAGAGTTCGTGTGCCCTGGACATCCACTGTTAGATAGTGTCACCGACCTTATCCTGGAGCACTATCGCAACCTGTTGAAGCAAGGAACAATCCTTGTTGATCCGCAGGATCACGGGAACAAGGTTCGGGCACTGTTCTACCTCGAACACGCCATTCAAGACGCTCGATTGAACAAGGATGGATCGCAGCGCACAGTGTCACGACGGGTTCAATTCAGCGAAATCGATCAAACCGGCACCATTCGAAGCGCTGGCTACGCTCCATATCTTGACTACCGCCCGGCGACACAAGAAGAGCAGAATCAAATCAAGCCGTTCCTCGAAGAAGACTGGCTGCAGCGAGAGGACATCGAGATTAAGATACTGAAATTTGCCGTGGAGAATATGGTTCCAGAACACTTGCAGGAAGTGAGAACACGACGCGAAGAGCTGGTGGACAAGACCTACGCAGCGGTGAAAGAACGCCTGACCAAGGAGATCACACACTGGGATCTGCGTGCGCAGCAACTGAAGGTGCAACAGGAAGCCGGGCGACAGCCCAAGATGAACTGGATCAAAGCGCGCAAATGGACGGATGAATTACAGAGACGCCTGCAAACGAGGCTTGCCACGCTGAAGGAGGAGCGGCAGATATCGCCACTGCCTCCGGTCATCATCGGCGGTGCCTTGGTCGTTCCGCAGGGGTTACTTGATGAAGAAAGCGGGCGTCAGAAGCCAGCGCAATTTGCCCGTGAGACTGAAGCAGTAGAGAAAGCAGCGATGGATGCGGTCACGCGCGCAGAGCGCGAGCTGGGATACGAGCCGCGAGACGTGAGCGCGCAAAACGTGGGCTACGATATCGAATCGACCGATCCGCGATCAGGCAGCCTGCGGTTCATTGAAGTGAAAGGGCGCGTTAAAGGGGCACCGACGGTGACGATCACCAAGAACGAAATTCTCACCGCACTCAACAAGCCGGAGTCGTTCATCCTAGCGCTTGTTACTGTGGATGGAAGGTACACAGACTGCCGCTACGTACGTCAGCCGTTTGAAAAAGAGCCGGACTTCGGCGTAACTAGTGTAAACTACTCGTTGAAGGAGCTGTGGACAAAAGGGGAGGTGCCCGAGTGAGTCAGCCGAAGGAGCCGAAAAAGGAAGTGGTGCGACTAACATCGCTTGATCTTGAGAACTGGAAGAACTTCTCGCACATTGACGTGGATCTCCAACGGCGTGTGTTCCTGGTGGGACCGAACGCTTCGGGTAAGTCAAACCTCCTCGACGCCTTTCGCTTCTTGCGTGATATCGTCTCCGTGGGAGGGGGATTCCAAGAGGCTGTGCGGCGCCGAGGAGGGGTCAAAGCCATCCGTTGCCTCGCCGCACGCCGTTACTCGGAGATTGCCGTCCGGGTCAATCTTGGCT
>JAYEFP010000168.1:0-1852 GCA_034715975.1 Candidatus Bipolaricaulota bacterium
ACCCACATGAGATTGCAAATGTACTTGGTCTTCCCGGGATTCGCTACATGCTCGAAGCGTCGAAGAACTTGCCGCTTGAGGTGCTAGTCATGGCCCCGTCCTGCGTCCCGGCGACGCACCTCGAGACATCAGGGGCGAGGATCACGTCAGAGGACATCGAACAGATTCTCACTTGGGAGCGAATACTCGGCTTGGGAGAGGTGATGAACTACCCTGGGGTGATCAACCTTGATCCCGAGATGGTGGCCAAGCTTCGCGCTGCGCGTGGTCGTCCGATCGATGGTCATGCACCTGGCCTCTCCGGCCCGGACCTGTGGGCGTATGTCATCTCCGGCCCACGCACCGATCACGAGTGCACGACCCTTGCCGAGGCGCAGGAGAAGCTGCGTGCAGGGATGCACATCCTCATTCGCGAAGGGACGGCGACTCGCAACCTCGATGCGCTACTGCCGCTCCTCACGCCGACGAACAGTCCGTTCGTTCATTTCTGTACCGACGACTGCCATCCGGAGACGCTCACGATGGATGGGCACATCGATGGAATCATCAGGAAGGCGATCGGCCTAGGCGTGCCACCGGAGCTGGCGATCCCTTCCGCCACCATTCACACTGCCCGAGCATACGGGCTGAGCGATGTGGGTGCGATCGCGCCTGGCTACCGAGCGAACCTTCTCGTCGTGTCGGACCTCGAATCGATGCGAGTGGATAAGGTCTTCGCACATGGAAAGCTCGTTGCTGCAGGCGGGGAGACCGTCGTTGAGCTTACTCCGTACGACGACGAACATGTGCGAGGCAGTGTGCACGTGAGCGCTAAGCCGCTATCTCTTGCCATCACTGCGAAGGCAGGTGAGGTGCGCGTGATCGATCTCTCTCCCGATCAGGTGGTTACGGGTGAGATGCACATTGACCCCCTAATTGAGGATGGGCAGGTCATGTCTGACATCGAGCGAGACGTCCTCAAGCTGGCTGTCGTGGAGCGTCACAATGCGACAGAAAACGTCGGCTTGGGACTGGTGCATGGCTTCTCATTGAAGAATGGATCGCTGGCGTCGAGTGTGGCGCACGACTCGCACAACATCATCGTGATCGGGACGAACGATTCCGACATGGCCGCGGCTGTAAAGGCGATCGTCGAGATGGATGGGGGACAGGTTGTCGTCCGCGATGGACGCATTCTTGCACGTCTTCCACTGCCAATTGCTGGCCTGATGTCCGATCTCGCTCTTCCTGAGGTTGCACAGATGGGAGGGGAACTGAAACAGGCGGCGGCGAGCCTGGGTTGTATCCTGCCTGCGCCGTTCATGACCCTCTCTTTTCTTGCCCTGCCGGTGATCCCATCGCTCAAACTGACCGATCGTGGTCTCGTGGACGTAAACAAGTTCCAGATCGTGCCGCTGTTCTTGTAGGCTCAGTATGGGCTTCCATGAGGGCCGCAATTGGAAATGTGTCCCATGCGTTATCGGTTATCTCTGTGTTTCTCGCGTGCAGCTTGTCCACAACGATGCGATAGGACCGTGCGTAAACGTGGCAGACTGGCTGTTTTGAGAAGCAAACAGGGCTGCCACGCTACAGAGCCAGATGTCATCCTGCACAGCCTGGGGCCCATGCCAGATGTGTCTTATGTAGCGTTGGGCCCCGGCGCCCAACGTTGCGCTGTGAGCTTGTGCCTCAATGTTGCAGACAAGCCGCCAGCCGCAAGCGCGAAGTGCCTCCTGAACCAGAGATGGCTACTCCTGACTTGATAGCTGGTCCACAACGTGCGTAAGTCCAACAGCGAGCGATCCCTTTACTAGCAGGATAGACTTTCCACCCAAGAGATGCGCGCGAATGCGCCGTGCCAGGTCCACCTTCT
>JAYEFP010000169.1:0-1844 GCA_034715975.1 Candidatus Bipolaricaulota bacterium
GATATCAACTTCGCGCAGCACGTGCGGAGCGTGACAAGGATCTGCCTCGCCGTAGCTAGTACGTTCGATGAGATATATCAGGGGAAGCTATCCTTGAATCATGACGTACTGATCGCAGGGGCGCTGTTGCACGACGTAGGAAAGCTCCTCGAAATGGAGGAAGAGAATGGCTCCTTCCGCAAGAGTGCGGACGGAAAGCTAGTGCGGCACCCCTTCTCCGGCCTCGCCCTTGCCGACGCAAACGGGATACCAGCAGAAGTGCAGCATATCATCGGGACCCATTCCAAGGAGGGCGATCCGTACAAACGCACACCAGAGGCAGTGGTTCTGCACCTAGCCGACTTCATGAACTTCGATACGATCGAGGAGATACATCTCCCAAGGGGGTGATGGAGATGGAAATGACCTTCGCTCAGAAGATTCTCGCCCAGAAGGCGGGGCTCGATCGTGTTGAGGTTGGCCAGATCGTGGAGATCGAACCGGATTACTGCATGTCGCACGACAATACGGCCGCGATCAGCAAGATCTTCGCCAAGATTGGTGTCGATCGGGTGAAGGACCCGGCGCGGTTCGTGATTGTCCTCGACCACACCGTCCCCGCCTCCACCGAGAAGTACGCGTTGGGGCACAAGGAGATCCGGCAGTTCGTGGCAAAACAGGGGATAGAGCACTTTTACGATGGCGGTGTGGGGATCTGTCATCAGGTCTTGCCGGAGAAGGGGTTCGCCCTCCCTGGCGCGCTCATCCTCGGTTCGGACTCGCATACCACCACCTACGGTGCGTTCGGCGCCTTCTCCGCCGGGATCGGCCGCTCGGAGATGGCGGTGCTGTACGCGACATCGAAGATCTGGCTGAAAACGCCGGAGACGATCAAGATCGTCGTACACGGCAAGCTACAGGAGCCGGTTACCTCTAAGGATCTCATCCTGAAGATCATCGGCGACATCGGTGCCGACGGCGCTCTCTACAAATCGATCGAATTCTCTGGCGAGGCGATCACAGAGATGAGTCAAGCTTCACGCATGGTGGTCTCTAACATGGCGATTGAGTGCGGGGCGAAGAACGGATACATCGCTCCCGACGACAAAACCTTCCGCTTCCTGGAGGATCGGGCCGTGCGTGAGTACTACCCTGTTTATCCCGATCCCGATGCTCAGTATGAGAGGACGCTCGAGTTCGATGCTTCGCAGCTCGGCCCGCAGGTGGCAAAGCCACACACCGTGGATAACGTCTCTCCAGTAGAGGAGGTCGCTGGAACGAAGATCGACCAGGTTCTCCTCGGCACGTGCACCAATGGGCGGTTGGAGGACCTGCGCCTGGCAGCCAAGATCGTGTCTGGAAAGAAGATTGCTAAGGGCGTACGCATGCTCGTTTTGCCCGCATCGCGAGAGGTGCTCCTCGATGCCCTTTCCGAAGGGCTGATCGACACCTTCGTTCGCGCTGGCTCGATGGTGCTCAATCCCGGCTGCGGCCCGTGCCTTGGTGCGCATCAAGGAGTTCTTGCTCCCGGCGAGGTTTGCCTGTCGACTGCCAATCGTAACTTCAAGGGAAGGATGGGCTCCAAAGATGCGGAGATCTATCTGGCGTCGCCGGCGACAGTCGCCGCTTCGGCGATCACCGGCCTAATAACCGATCCGCGTGAAGTCTTTTCAGGAGGTGCAAAATGAGCGAAGGACGAGTCTGGAAGTATGGAGACGATGTCAATACCGATGTTATCTTCCCGGGCAAGTACACCTACCAGCCGCTCACTCCGGAGGAGATGGCTGAGCATGCCATGGAGGATCTCGATTCTTCTTTTGCTGAAGAAGTGAAGGAAGGGGACGTCATTGTTGGTGGAGCGAACT
>JAYEFP010000170.1:0-1841 GCA_034715975.1 Candidatus Bipolaricaulota bacterium
GGATCGTCTACTTCATCAGCAACGGGAGGATCTACCGTCAACCACTCGCCGGCGGAGCTGCACGGCCCATCACCCCACCGTTCGGCGAGGCGGCATCACCCACGGTCTCCCCAGACGGCCGCTTCATCATCTACGTTCACTCCGATGGAACAAACGACGCCATCGCCATCTGCGATACAGAGGGCAAATACTGGCCACAGCGAATCGCTGTAGGCAACGACTTCTACATGCACCCCTGCTGGCATCCGGATGGGACGATGGTCTCTTGGATCAGTTGGGATCATCCGAACATGCCGTGGGACGAGACGCGGCTTCATCTGGCAACCTTGGAGATGAACGGATCGGGTCTCCCCGTGCCTCACAACGACCGAAGAGTAGCGGAAAACGACGGCGTGGCGATCTTTCAGCCGCAGTTCTCCCCCGATGGGACGAGCTTAGCGTACGTATCCAACGAAGCGGGCTACGGAAACCTGATGATCTACGATCTGCACAGCGAGACGAGCCGGCCCCTAACGTCCGCGGACGAAGAGATCGCGCAGCCGGGTTGGGTGCAGGGGGAACGCACCTACGGCTTTACGAGTGACGGACGCGGCATCATCTACCGAGCGCGCGCGAACGGCCGTGATACGCTCTGGCGGATCGATCTTGAGACTGGGAATGTTGAATCGCTCGAGCGATATTTCTCTGCATACTCGCTCTTCTCCCAGGTGTCACCATCGCCGACCGAGGACGTTGTCGCGCTGATTGCGCAGGGATCTACGATCCCTCCGCGCATTGTTACGTGTGCGCTTGGCGTTGGCTCGAAGCAGAACATCTCGCAACCACGAATCCATCGCTTTAGCACAACAGAGACTATCCCACAAGGTGACCTGTCGACACCAGAGGACGTAACTTGGCCGTCGAGCGATGGTGAGACCGTGCACGGGCTCTACTACGCGCCGCACAACGAGGCATTTGTCGGGCGTGGGAAACCACCGGCGATCGTGCAGGTGCACGGTGGCCCGACATCGCAGTATGTGATCGGCTACCACGCACAGGCCCAGTTCTTCACTTCGCGAGGCTATGCTGTCCTGCAGGTTAATCACCGTGGAAGCACTGGGTACGGACGGGAGTACCGCGAGGCATTAAACGGCAGGTGGGGAATCGTCGATGTGGAGGACACTGCCGCTGGAGCGCGATTCCTCGCCCAGAGTGAGCGAACAGACGGGAATAGATTAGTGATCATGGGAGGGAGCGCTGGTGGATACACCGTCCTTCGCTGTCTCACGGAGCACCCTGGCCTCTTCCGCGCCGCCCTCTGCCTATACGGGGTCTCCGATCTCTTCCGCCTGGCACTGGAGACGCACAAGTTTGAGGCTCACTACCTTGATTCCCTCGTTGGAGAACTGCCGGAGACGAGTGCAGTATACCGTGAGCGTTCACCGATCTACTCCGCGGACAAGATCGTCGACCCAATCGCCATCTTCCAGGGAGAGGAGGACAGGGTTGTCCCTAAGGAACAATCAGAGAGCATTGTTGCCTCGTTGCGGCGGAGAGGCGTTACGCATGAGTACCACTTGTATCCCGGCGAGGGACATGGTTTTCGAAAAGTCGAGACCCTCGAAGCCTTCTATCGCGATGTACAACGCTTCCTACGCGAAAATGTACTTTTTTCCTGAGAAGCCTCGATCACGAATTACACGAATGGAACGAATCACGCGAATGAAAGAATGGGGGAAGCTTATCGATTGTACCGCAAGCAGTGAGTGGGCAGTATTAGTGACATTTGCTGTATTCGTGCCATTAGTGATCGCGGCGTTCGTACAAGAGGGGTATAAACGCTGAGACATATCACCAATGGA
>JAYEFP010000171.1:0-6714 GCA_034715975.1 Candidatus Bipolaricaulota bacterium
AGAAGCCCTGATGCTGACGGGGGACGGAAATATCGCACACGTGGAGATAGTCGTGCAGTACCGCGTTAAGCATGCACAGCTCTTCGCGTTCAACCTGATAAACGCAAGTGGGCTCGTCAAGCAGGCAGCAGAGGCCGTCCTGCGCGAGCAGGTAGCGACAAAGACGCTCGATCAGACACTGACCGAACAGCGAGACGTCATCGCCGCGGACACAATGACAGCGCTGCAAATACTGCTTGACACCTACGGAGCGGGGATCTCCATTGGAAACGTTCAGCTTCAGGACGTAAAGCCACCGCGGGACGTTATCTCGGCATTTGATGACGTAAACAGTGCTCGTCAGGACAAGGAGAAGCTGGTCAATCAGGCCGAGGAATACGCTATGGACATCCTCCCGCGCGCACGCGGACAGGCGCAGGAGATCGGCAACCAGGCCGAGGCGTATAAACAGGAGCGGATCATGCGGGCCGAAGGGGATGTAGCGCGTTTCATCGCGGTGCTCAAGAAGTACGAACTCGGTGAGGAGGTCACGCGTACACGGATGTACATCGAGACCATGGAGAAGATCCTTCCGGAGATGAATAAGATCATCCTCTCGCAGGGAGGGGACGGAGTCCTCCAGTTGCTGGATCTCGAGAATCTACTTAAAGAAGGAGGGTCGCAATGAAAAAGGTAATAGTTTTCGCGGGTGTTATCGTCCTCCTTGTCATCGTCTATAATCTGTTTGCGTTCACCGTCGATGAGACGAAGAAGGCGGCTGTACTGAAGTTTGGGGAGATCGTCCGGTTAATCGAGGAGCCGGGGCTTTACTTCAAGCTGCCGTTTATCAACAACGTGGTCTACCTTGAGGATCGCGTCTTAAGCTACGATATACAACCGCGTGACATCTTCACCTCCGATCAGAAGCGGCTGACCATCGACAACTACGCCATCTGGCGAGTGGGGGATCCAAAGACGTTTATCGAGGCGAATGCTGGTAGTCTCGTAAGTGCCCAGGGCCGGATCGACGAGATCGTCTATTCCGATCTGCGCGATGTCCTGGCGAAACACACCTTGGATGAGATCGTCTCGGCAAAGAGGCTGGAATACCTGACGGAGGTAACTGCTCTCAGCTATGACAAGCTCGCGGGCTTCGGTATCGAGTTGATCGATGTCCGCATTAAACGGGCCGACCTCCCTTCCGAGATCGAGCAGGCTGTATTCTCGCGCATGCGTTCCGAGCGCGAGCGAATCGCCGCGCAACTGCGCGCCGAAGGTGAAGAGGAGGCTAAGCAGACAACCTCTACCGCCGATAAGGATGTGCAGATCATTCTCGCTCAGGCAAACAAGACGGCAGAAACGGTCAAAGGAGAGGGCGATGCGCAGGCGCTCGAAGTATACGCTGACGCCTACAACCAAGACCCCAGATTCTACCGATTCTGGCGCAGTTTGGAGTCCTACAAGATAGCTCTCAAGCAGGGCACAAGCATCGTGCTTACTAACGATTCCGACTATCTTCGTTTTCTGAACACGATGAAGGCGGAACAACCGTAGGCACAGTGTGTTTCTCCAATTGAGCACGGGCTACTGGTGAGCATGCTGCAGACTCTTGCTGTCTGCAGCATGCTCGTATCACGAAACTTCTCGCTGCTCTCCGTGTAGGTTCTAGCGATCCTAACAAGACAAAGGGGGCACTTGAGATGAAACGAGCAATCGTTCTTGGCATGGCAACCTGTCTGCTTCTCCTGCTTGGTCTTTCAGTGGGCGCAGCGGCGGAGGAAGCGTTATTTTCTCCAGGTAATTACTACCTGATTTCAATCGGTGCAGTGAGTAGCGAGGTAGCATCGGTTATTCAAACGGGCCAGGAAAAGGGCTTCGCGGTGATCGCCCTTGGCGCAAGCGGCCTTTCCACCTACCGCGGAAGCGAGCAGACACAGGAGTCTGAATCCGACCTTATCGATGCACCATCCTTGCTGTACGTTGATGGAGATCGATTCCTGTTACGCATGCAGGGAGACGAGTTCGATTACGAGGTGCGTCCGGGGGAGAAGGGCTATGATCTCGTCCTCGTTCCCTATCAGGATATGACGGCGTCTGATCTTGTGAGTGACGTATTGGTCCCTCTGCAGCAGATGGGTATTGTCGGAGAAGAGGTGGATATGGAGTACAGGATGTTTGTCCTCAATCCGGACAAGTCCGAGGCTCCACCAGCGGGAGTGGCGATCGATTCGAGCCTGTACAACCTCATGATCGCTCCTGATTGGTTCACTGAGGCAGAGAAGATGAACCTTCCACGGACGGGTCTGCGTGTTAGCGTCGTGGCGGAGAGGGTCCCCACGGGTGCGATCCCTGAAAGTTTTGCACCGTATGTTGTAAGCGAGACCGATTCCCTAGCTAAGCTCTTGCTTCCAATTGAAGACCTACTCTTGTTGGCAAGCGATAGCGCTATCGGATACTTGCGTCCTCCCTACCAGCCACAGCCGGCTGTACCATAAGGAGGGAATCGATGAAACGCATACTGATAGTGCTACTTATCTCGTCTGCTCTTGCTATTCCGGTCTTTGCCGCATCCTCGCTTACGGTGGGGATCGATCAGACAACGCGCGACGAGTGGAATAACGTTGTCTCCTCGTTCGAGCAAGACACGGGGATCAAGGTCACTTTGCATCCGTATCCGGAGAATAGCCTCGCCCAGATGGCAGTGATCGAGAAGACGACCCGCGCTGGAAAGCTGAACCTTGTCATGCTGAGAAAGGACTGGGGACAGAGTTTGCAGCGATACCTCATCGACCTAGACGACTATGAGGAACGGCTTGTTCAAGCCGGAGCAACGTTGATGTACGTCGGCGAGCAGCCGCTTGGAGTCATCATCCCGTTTGCTACTGAGTGGTTCCTTGCTGCCATCTCTTTGCCGGAAGATGAAGATGAGGAGGAGGCTATCTTCTTCCTCTCCTCCCTTACTGTGCAGCCGACGATTGCCACACAGTTGCCGTCTCCATCCAAGGTCAGCCCAGAGGCGATGATCAAGTCCTTCACCACGACGAAGATCGACATTGGTAAACACAATCCGAAACTTGACGGTTCTCTGGAGGCACTCCTCGGAGCCGTGCAATCGACGGTTGGTCCGATGGTCGCCACCAACTTCATGAGCAGGCTTCCGGCACAGGCACAGACGGCATTGAGCGGGCTGGCAAAGCTGTACGGAGTGCCATTCTCTGCCGCAACATCCACTGTGACCATTGTCCTTGAACCACAAGGGGGGCGCACGAGCAGCGCGAACGTGGCTGCCCTTTCTGCACTTGGTGTAAGCAAGGGTTCCATAGAAGCATCGACAAGCCTGATCAAGGTGAGTGTACCGCTCTCTCAGCTCTCCACGATTGTCAGCCAAATCAGCGGGATTTCCTTCATCCGGCCGCCGTACACTCCGTATGTGTTGTCGATCACGGGTCAAGGGGTACACGCAATCAACGCCGACGCACTACACGCTTCTGGTGTCACCGGAAGTGGTGTTAAGGTCGCTATCATTGATCTTGGCTTTGCCGGACTATCGCAGGCACAGGCACGAGGAGACATTCCCGCGTCGGTGCAGCAATATGACGTAACCGGCACGGGGCTCACCAGTGGGATCACCCACGGGACCGCCGTCACAGAGATCGTGCACGAGATTGCACCCGATGCGCAGCTCTACCTGATCAAGATCGCCGATGAGGTGGACCTCGATCAAGCAGTGACCTACTGCCTGAATAACGGGATCAAGATCATTAACCACTCCCTGGGCTGGTACAACACCAACTTCTACGATGGCACGGGGACGATTGCCGACATTGCTAAACGGGCGATTCAGGGCGGAAGCCTGTGGGTAAACGCCGCTGGAAACGAGGCGCAGAGCCACTGGGAGGGAACATTCTCAGACGCCAATTCCGATACCTGGCTCGATCAGTCGCTCACGTTCTTTGCCAGCGCAGGCTCACAGATCATCCTCTACATGACATGGAACGATTGGCCGCAGGCGGGCAGTGACTACGACCTCTATCTGTACGACCCATCGAACAATGTTGTCGCCTCGTCAACCAAACACCAAACGGGAACCGAGGAGCCGACCGAGTCAATCATCACCAGCGTCAGCTCCAGTGGGACGTACCGTGTAAGAGTAAAGGGATCGAGCGGGAAGAAGATCGAGATCTACAGCCTCTATCAGAATCTATCACCGGCGTTGGCCGCAAGCTCCATCCTCGCGCCAGGGAACGTTGCCCAGGTGGTTACTGTGGGTGCGATCGACTACGCCCACTACACAAGTGGACCGATTCAGCCCTACAGCTCGCAAGGTCCGACCAACGATGGTCGCTCCAAGCCTGACCTGTGCGCGCCGGATAACGTCACTACGGGTACGAGTCCGTACACGACGTTCGCCGGAACATCGGGAGCAACACCGCATGTCAGCGGCGCGGCAGCACTGTTACTATCTGAGAATCCGTCCCTCTCCGAATCGGCGCTGCGCAGTGAGCTCCTCTCCGAGACTGTCTCAATGGGCTCACCGTACATCTACGGACACGGAAGGCTCGTACTGACTCTCGTAGCAACGCCTAATCAGCCGCCAAATGCGGCATTCAACATGAGCACATCCTCGACGACCATCGGATCGCCGGTCTCGTTTAACGGTTCAGCATCATCCGATAGCGACGGGAGCATCGTCAGCTACGTATGGCAATTTGGCGACGGCGCTAGTGCCTCTGGAGTGACGACACAGCACGCCTACGCCACGGCCGGTACGTTCACCGTTCGTCTTACCGTTACGGACAACGACGGCGCCACGGACACGACGACGCAGCAGGTGAGCGTTTCTACAGCCCCCAAGGCTGACCTCGTGGTGGCGGGAATCACGCACTCACCGGCGCAGCCGACGATCGGAGCGAACGTGACGTTCACGATCAGCATCAGCAACACAGGAAACGCCGCTGCTTCACAATTTCGCGTTAAGCTAGCAGGAAACGCATCGGCGGTAAACAAGTACATCACGTCCTTGTCTGCTGGAGGATCGACTAACGTATCTCTTACGCTTCCGTTAACGCAATCGCCGGAGACCTTCCAGGTTACGCTGGACGATATGAACCAGGTCCCCGAGTCGAACGAGGCCAACAACCAAGGCCAGGAGACGGTGCAACAAGGGACGCAACCCGTGGTAGCCGATGCCGGCGGACCCTACTCTGGCAATCCGGGGCAGGCGATTTCGTTTGACGCTTCCGGTTCAACAGGTGTGATGAGCGACTACGCGTGGGACTTCGGTGATGGAGGAAGCGCACACGGCGTTAACCCCACACATGCCTACACGAGCGCCGGTACGTACACAGTCACGCTCATAGTGACAGGAACAAATGGAACACACGACACCGATACGGCATCTGTAACGATCGGCGCGCCCACCCCAGTGAATCAGGCTCCAATCGCTGCTTTCTCGTACTCGCCCAGTACTCCAAGTCCTGGACAGCAGGTGACATTCAACGGATCGAGTTCTAACGATTCGGATGGATCCATCGTCTCCTACCAGTGGAACTTCGGCGATGGCACGGGAGGCGGCGGAGTGATCGTGCAGCACGCGTATGCGAACAGCGGAACCTATCAGGTTCGCCTAACCGTCATCGACAATGACGGCGCGAGCGACACGACCGTGCACAACATTACCGTTGCTCAGGCAGCACCCGGCCTCTCGATCCAGCTCTCTCTGCCGAAGTCTTCGTACCAGGTGGGCGAAGCGATCGTTATCAGCTACACGCTGAACCGTGAGGCGTATGTCTACATCTGCGAGGCGGATTCCAGCGGGAAGCTGAGCCTCCTCTATCCAAACTACATCGAGCGCAACAATCGCGTCTCGGCAGGGACACACAACCTGCCCAGTGGCGGGTACACGCTACGTGTCAGTGAACCGGCGGGGAGTGAAACCCTGTATGCCTTTGCGGCGACAAGTCCGCTTCCCAACTTCCCGACTCAGCTCTCAGGGACATTCGCGGTTCTTAGCTACAACCCTTCCAGCTTCCGCAACAGCGTATTGCAGACGATGCAGACGCAGTTGCCTCCGGGAGAATCGGCTGAAGACTCTCTCCAGTTGAACGTTGGCTCGTCCGCGCCGAGTACTGGCATGCTGTGGTTGAGCTCTTCCCCGCAAGGGGCGTCGGCCACAGTTGATGGCTCATTTGTGGGTATAACCCCAACGCAGGTTCCAGCGGCAGTTGGAACGCATACTATCTCCTTTGCACTGTCGGGTTATCAGAGCGAAACCCGCCAGGCTTCCGTCAACGCCGGTCAGACGACGCCTGTACAGGTTGTTCTGCAGCCACAGAGTGTCGCCCCGAGCGCATCGTTCACCGTTAATCCCGCGCAAGGGACGGTCGGACAGGGAATCCTGTTTGACGCGAGCGGATCAACTGCTCCCGGTGGATGGATTGTCTCCTACACCTGGGACTTCGGCGACGGCAGTGCGGGTGCCGGCGTGCAGGCGGTGCATGCCTACGCTGCATCGGGCACGTACCTTGTCCGCTTGCTTGTCAGCGACAACCAGGGGCAAACCGCAATGGCACAGCAGCCTGTTCCGGTCATCGGTGGGTGGACACCACCACCTCCGTCTCCGGTAATCGGTCCTCCCGCGATGGGGAACACGGCTGGGATATTCGTGTGGGGAACAACGGACACGTGGCACATCACGGTAAACGCGGGTGGTGGCTGGATGAGTTCACACAGCTA
>JAYEFP010000172.1:0-1817 GCA_034715975.1 Candidatus Bipolaricaulota bacterium
CTACAAGCGAGGCTTCAAGTTCTCCACCTACGCCACGTGGTGGATCAGGCAGGCGATAACGCGAGCCATCGCCGATCAGTCGCGCACGATCCGCGTTCCGGTGCACATGATCGAGACTGTGCGCGATATGAAGCGCATCAAACGCGAGTTTATCCAGCAACACGGGGCATCCCCTACGTTGGAGGACCTCTCGCTGATTATGGGGATGAGCATTGACAGGATCAAGAAGGTGGAGAACGTATCCTCCTATACCTCCTCTCTGGAGCGGCCGATTGGCGATGAGAATGAGGACACCCTGTGCGACTTTATCGAGGACACTTCCTCCCCTTCGCCCACCAAGGAGACGTTCCGCATGTTCTTGAAGGAACAGTTGAATCGTGCCCTTGATCAGCTCGATGAAAGGGAACGCGAGATCCTCAAGCTCCGTTATGGCCTGGACGATGATCATCCGCGCACCCTCAAGGATGTCTCCCTTAAGTTCAACATCACACGTGAGCGCGTGCGCCAGATAGAGATAAAGGCAATCGAGAAGCTAAAGCACCCTTCCCGCCGCACCGAGCTGAAGCGCTTCCGGGAGCTCCTGCTCGGGGAGGACTAGTTGTTGAAAGCCGGCCAGGTTATTGTAATCCTCGGTCCGACTGCGGTCGGCAAGAGCGCCGTTGCCGTAGAGCTTGCCACGATAATCTCTGGCGAGGTTATCTCAGCCGACTCGCGTGCTTTTTTCCGTGGCCTCGATATCGTCACCGACAAGCTGTCACTTGCAGATCGGCGCGGAATCACCCATCATCTTATCGATACGGTTGAACTGACGGGAAAGTATGATGCAATGGCGTTTCGTAGTGACGTAGAGCAATTAGTTCCACGGATTAGGGCATGCGGGCACCTCCCGATCATCGTCGGTGGAGGGACGTTATATCTGAGCGCGATCCTGCGCGGTCTCTTCACCGGTCCGAGCGCCGATCCTGCGTTACGTGAGAAGCTAGTGAGCGAACCACTCAATGAGTTGTACGCACGCTTACAGGAGGTCGACCCTGAGGCAGCAGCACGGATTCACGTAAACGACAAGCTGCGCATAGTGCGCGCGCTTGAAGTGCACACGATAACCGGACAACGGATCAGTGACTTGCAGAAGGAGGCGAAGCCGTTACCGCTCGACTTCAGCGTCTTCGGTCTGCGGATGGAGCGTGAGGCTCATCGCCGCATAATCGCAGAACGCGTGCGCAAGATGCTGGCGGATGGACTGATCGACGAGGTGCGATCATTGCGGGCGCAGGGACTGACTGAGAAACACCAGGCGCACCGCACGATCGGCATTCCTGAGACAAAGGCATTCCTTGATGGGCAGATCTCACGTCAAGAGCTTGAAGAGCGGTTGATCAATAACACCTGGGGTCTTGCACGCCGCCAGATGGCCTGGTTCAAGCGCGACTCAGACGTCACTTGGATCGATGTTACAGATAGATCGCCGCAACAAGTGGCAAAGGAGATTGATCGATTGTCTCAATTAGGTGATTTAGTGATCGGGAGAGCGGGAGATTGAAAAGATGAAAGGTGTTACTGGTGTAAGTGATCACTCAATGATTTAACTGCTGAATCATTCAATCACTAAATCACCCGATCACTCAATAGGAAGGGGGAGTACGATGAACGTGGTGAGTGCAGCTCAGATCAAGGCGCTTGACAAGGCAGCGGTGGAGGCAGGGATTCCCGCCGGAGATCTGATGGAAAATGCGGGGCGCGGTGTGGCGGATGCCCTCATCGAGAGCGCAGCAGGTACGAACATTGTTGTTGTCGCTGGCAAAGGGGGAAACGGCGGG
>JAYEFP010000173.1:0-1813 GCA_034715975.1 Candidatus Bipolaricaulota bacterium
CTTGAGCCTTCGTTCGATCTCCTTGCCGTCTTCCCGTAGTTTATGAATATCTAGCATCAGTTTATTGCCTCCACAGGGAACGATTCTAGTGGAAGACGCGACCGGGCACAATATGAAGCGGGGGCGTCTCTTGAAGGATTCAACAGAAACAGCTTCTTTTCACCACGCAGGCACAAAGATACACGCAGAGGCACAGGGCTTTTTCATCACGAAGGACGCGAAGAAGGAGTGAGGGGATAAAGCATTGATCGTCCTTTCAGACTTGCTGGGCTTAGTCAATAGTCCTTTCTTGTACAGCCCTCTAGCCAATACTCAAACTCATCTGAGTTCCGTCTTCACGTTCCTTTCAGATTTGCCGGTTTATTGAACTCCGTTCTTCGTGTCCTTCGTGCCTGCCTGTCCTTCGGACGCAGACAGGCTCTTCGTGGTGAGTCTTCTTGACGTTCGTCTTCTGGAACCTCCGCGATTAGGCACAATATGAAGCGGGCGTGGTTGACGGTTATAATGGCTATACCAATGAAACTACTGATCTATTCTAAAGCCCTTTATTCGAGCTGGGTCTACTACAGCGCCGATCGCATCCTCTTTGATGCAGGCGAGGGCGCAAGCTCGATCCTGGGGAACAAGGCGTTCGCCATCAAACGGATATTCTTGTCCCACGGTCATGCCGACCACATCGCTGGCCTCGTCTCGCTCGTCAATATCCGCAACAACGCGATGGGGGATAAGGAGAAGGAGCTCATCATCTACTACCCCAAGGGAAACTACCTCATTTCTGAGATGAGCAACTTCATCGGTCGGACCAACAGGCGATTGAGCTACAACCTGGAGTGGGTGCCCCTCGAAGCAGGTGATCGTATCGAACTCCTTGGCGGGCAACTCCCACGCCATATTGAGGCCTTCCCTACCGTGCACACGTACAGCGAGGCATCGCTTGGCTACAACATCGTCGAGGTCCGTCACCGCTTGAAGACTGAACTTGCCGGCGCATCGCAGGCCAAGATCATGGAGATGATCAAGAAGGAAGGAAGGAAGGCGATCAGCGAGACCTACGATCAGCGTCTCTTCTCCTACGGGGGAGACTCAGTTCCTATTAAGCCAGAGTACGTTGCCGGGACGGAGGTCCTCTGCCACGATACGACCTTCCTCGACGAGGAGGATCGCAAGGAATACAAGCACGCAACTTTGGCCGAAGCGATTGACGTTGCGCGCAAGGCAGGCGTGAAGAAGGAACTCATATGCCTGCACATCTCCACCCGGTATAAGAACAAGGTGAGAGAGATCGCCGCTGCCAGCGGTCGCTACGAGGGTCTCGACTTCAAGGTTACGCTCGTCCCTCCCGGGCGGGTCTTCACTATGGAGTAACGTGTCTCCGATGTGAGGCCTGTCCCTGTCCTGCAACTATCAACCTATTTAGACCGAAGTTTCCTGACAGTCTTAACTCAGCACAAATTAACTCCTAGACTGGTGCAGGTTCTCCACCGCATGTCCCACCCCAGAATCGGACTCGCAATACTGGGTAGCCCCCCTTTGTCCAAGAGATGTTTGACGAAGTCGTCGCACAACACCGGCCTGACATTGCTGCGAGAATCAAGGATCACACAACCATGCACCTGAAATGACGCAGGCCAACAAGGCGGATGCGCGCGGTGTTTTTCAAACCGCAAGTGATTCCGCTCGTTATACAAGAATCCTATTGTGGGGGAAACCTATAGGCGGTACAATTAAACGTACTATTGGAGGTGCGTTAAAATGAAGATTCCTGATATCGTTCCCGTGACCGACCTGCGACAAGACGCGGCAGCAGTTCTCA
>JAYEFP010000174.1:0-4729 GCA_034715975.1 Candidatus Bipolaricaulota bacterium
ATGTCAAGAGGGCGAAGAGGACTAGATGCCAGCAAGAACCTGGAAGCGCTGAAACAGTTAGCTTTGTGAGAAGATTGCCCTCAACACATCGCGTGTCTTTTCTACTGCTTCTTCCGGTGTGCCCCGACGAGTAATTGCGTTTTCAATCATCAGCTGGATCTGGCCAGAGACACGCGCGTACTCAGGTATGTCCCAACGTGGGCGTGCCCCATGCATCAGTTCCGAAACTCGACGCGAGAACCAGCCCTCCTCTAAGTCGAGTGTCCTAGCCACGGAAACGCGTGTCGGGCTACGCCCGGTCTCTACGCAGAATCTCCGCATAGACTCCGGTCCGACAATCCGTTTCAATACCGCAAGCGCGAGTGGCGCCACTCGCGTCTGGCGGAAGATGACATACACCATTCCACCAGCAACCGCTGCTGGTACGCCATCAGCAGCGGCGGGAATAGGGATGCAACCCACTCTGTTCCGGAAGGTTTCTTCGCTCCACCCTGACTCCTCCTGGATGAGCGGCTTCTCGTAGCTTCCCCCTACCGCCAAAGCCGCCTTGCCAGTGGCAAAGAGCCGTGCCGGCTGATCCCACTCATATGATGCGACATTAGGAGAGGCGACATGGTACTTGTGAACGAGATCGACGATGAATTGGAGGGCTGTGACCACTCCCCCGTCAAACTCCACTTCTCCATCGAACAACCTCCCCCCGGCAGACCAAAGAAATGGGAGCATCTGATAAGTTGTCGTTTCCCTCGCCTTGCGTCCGGCAGCAAACGTCAATGGGAACTCAACACGTCGCTGGAAGTATCGCGTAACCCGCACAAGATCCGCCCACGTACATGGGGGTTCCTGTCCCTCTTTCTCAAACCAATCCTTTCGATACCAGAGAACTGACACATTTGCCTCTGGCTGCGCACCGTACAGTACGGGGCTAGTTCGGTCGGCAAATGCCGGGAAAAGATCAGCCTTAAACATTGAGGCCCACTCCGGATCGATGACGTCAAGGCGCTTCAGAAAATGAAGATCGGCAAACTCCCTCTCCCACGCCCAGTCGATCAGAGCAATATCAGGAGCCTCCCCCCTACCCACCGCCGAGAGTATCTCTTTGTGTAGCTGGGGTCGACCAACCGCTTGCACACTCAGAGAGATCTTCCTCCCTTCCTGCTCGTCGTTGCACTGCTTGACAGCCTGCCGGAGGGGGGCAATCCATAGATCTTCAGGGACAATAACCCTCAACTGCGTTGCTGTTTCACCAAGCTTCCGATTGACGAACGTTCCGCTCCCCTGCTGACGATTCAAGAGGCCCTCATTGACGAGATCCCGCAATGCCTGCCGCACAGGAGCACGGCTAACGGCGAACATGTCGCACAGTTCATACTCCGTTGGAATACGTTCCCCGGGCATGAATTCTCCGTCTTCGACCTTGCGCTTGATAATTTCCTTAAGCTGCTGATAGATAGGAGAAGGTGACTCCCTGTTGATCATGCTCCTATATTCGTTCATCTTCTTCCCCTCTTTCAGATTACTTCCGTCCGTTTTCCCAAGCTTAAGTGTTACCGTGAACGCGCACAAAGGCAAGGGTTGCAAGCAGCGCTCTGTTGCACTCTGCTCGCTGTGCTCTTACGATTATACAGCGAAGTAGCAATGGGGATGGGGCAGAAAGTCAAACTTGGCAGGGAAAGCCAAGATCGGAGCAGGAGGATCATTGGCGATAAATGAGAAGTACCTTGCCGCAGTTGACCTTGGCGGGACAAAGGTGACAACGCTGATCGTAAATGGTGTCGGGAAGATCATCGCTCGCCAGGAGAAGCCACTATCCACTACGGGCGGAGCTTTCGTTCCCAGGCGCCAAGAGGCCGGAAACGGTGTTCACGACGGTGTCGCTCGCGACCATGTCGTTCGCGACGGTGTTTCCTGGTATGGTCCCTCGTCGCAGATCGAAGAGATGCTACGCGGCATGCTCAAGGATGTCGGAATCAGCAAGCTAGCGGGAATCGGCATCGGTTCAGCTGGACCACTGAAGTCAGGCACGATCAAGAACCCACCGAATTTCGCGGTCACCATACCGGATGGCGTCCCCTCCTCTCCACTCTATGTTCCACTCGTTGAACCACTCGAGCGTGCATTTTCCGCTCCCGTACTCCTGGAAAACGACTGCAACACCGCCGTCCTGGGAGAGGCATTCTTCGGTGTGGGGCGCGACGTCGCCGACAAGGAGAGTCTGCACCTCGTCTATGTCACGATGAGTACTGGCCTAGGAGGCGGAGTATGGAGCGGTGGGCACCTCCTGCTGGGAAAAGAGGGAAACGCCGCCGAGATCGGACATATCTTGGTCAAGGAGAATGGGATTCGTTGCGGATGTGGAAATGACGGGTGTGCGGAGGCGTACTGCTCGGGAAGGGGAATCGTGCAAAACACGCGCATTCGCCTCGTGAACAGAGGCCTTCGTGCGCAATCGCCGCTCGTCCGTCTTGTACAGCAAGAGGCGAAGGAAAAGGGGAAAAATCTGTCTCTCCCACGCACGTTGAGCGCACCGTGGCAGGTACTGCAGTGGCAGGTACTGCAGTGGCAGGTACTGGAGTTCGTCACCCCACAGCTCGTTTTTCGCGCAGCCGAGGAGGACGACGAAGTGGCAAGGAGTGTCGTCGATGACTTCATCCACTATGGAGGGATTGTCCTCTCGGCGATTGCCAACGCCTACGACCCTACGGTAATCACACTCGGAGGGAGCATCGCCGTCAACCATCCCGAGATTGTCGAGCCGATACACGCCGAGATGTGCAAGCACCTCAACGTCTCGCCGCCGAGCGTGCGCATCACGCCACTCAAGAAGAGAGCTGTCGAGTACGGTGCCATCGTTCTTGCGCAACGCGCCAGCGGCTAGTTCGCAATCTCGTAAACGAGGTCGTAGATCTCCGGGTTGAAGTTCTTAGCCGGGCGGGCAATCTGTGAAAGCGCCACGGTCGTTATCTCCTGGCCGGTCAGGGCAACCATCACCCCCGATTCTCCATCCGCCAGCATGTGCACAGCGGCATTTCCGAGGCGTGAAGCGAGGATACGGTCAAACGCGCTGGGAGATCCACCGCGTTGCAGGTGTCCAAGGATGCTCAATCTGGTCTCGATTGCTCCGGTTTGCTCAAGAAAATCGCTCAAGATTCGACCGGAAGCCTTCTTAGCATTTGAACTCCCATCTGCAGCAAATCCTTCGGCAACGACGATGATCGAGTGATGCTTCCCCTTGTGCAGTCCAGCCAGCACGTGCTCCGACACCTGTTCAATCGAGACGGGAAACTCGGGCACAAGAACGAGCTCCGCCCCACCGGCAAGGCCGCCCATCAACGCAATGTATCCCGACTCGCGCCCCATCACTTCGACGACGAACGCGCGATCGTGGGAAATGGCGGTATCACGGATGTGATCCAAGCACTGGACAACAGTGTTCAACGCCGTATCCACTCCGATTGCCATTGCAGAGCCGTAGACATCGTTGTCGATCGATGCTGGTATCCCCACAGAGGGAACGCCATTCTCCTGTAACCAGCTTGCCCCAGCGAGCGATCCGTTACCACCGATGACAATCATCCCGTCGAGGCCAGCAGCTTCGACGGAGGCAAGCGCCTGTTGCTGCCCGTCCGGCTCCATGAATTCCTTCGATCGGCCACTACCGAGGAAGGTCCCCCCGCGTTCGATGATCCCGCCGACTGCACGGTTATCCAGGGGTATTACGTTGCCAGCGATCAGTCCCACGTAACCGTGTTCGATCCCCGCCATCTCCAGCCCCTGCGCTGTCCCGCAACGCACGGCAGCGCGGATCGCCGCATTCATCCCGGGAGAGTCGCCCCCGCTTGTAAGTATTCCAATTCGCATAATTACCTACTTTATCTTACGCTCTTTGCGATTTTGTCTATCATGCCGGCAAGGCAGACAAGAGTGAGCAGCAATCAGCATACAGCTTCTAATCTTCTGCGTTCGCTGTTCAGCCTTCAGTTCTGCTTCCCCTCTGTTCCCGCTTCCCTTAGCGTCCTTGGCGTCCTGTCTGTCAAAGCTCGACAACAGACAGGCCTCTGCGTGAGGCCAGCTTCTCTCATTCCGACTTCCGAGTTCCGACTTCCGAGTTCCGAGTTCCGAGTTCCTCCTTTCAGGGGTCGGATCAGTGCTGGATCTCCAACCCGGCCGGCGCGGCTCCGGGGAAGCCGGTAATCTTGGCTCCCGTAAGCACTCCATTTGTCGGGTCAACCTCGATGATCGCGTGCGTGTTCACGTCTATCACCCACATCATTCCATCGTATATGTCAATCGCCGAAGCAGAGAAGATTGGTACATTAACAGGGTTACCAACCACCTTTAGCTGGATACCTGACTGGATGTCATAAACAGGGATGATCTTGATCT
Organism: Candidatus Bipolaricaulota bacterium; assembly: GCA_034715975.1. GTDB lineage: Bacteria > Bipolaricaulota > Bipolaricaulia > UBA7950 > UBA9294 > M55B144. The sequence goes on from JAYEFP010000174.1 coordinate 4,387, forward strand.
TGTACAGCATCCTATTTTGGCCCTCAAAGTACCACAGGTGGCCGGAAGCATTTGGTGCCGGCGTCCAATCGAGTCCTTGCGGCTCCCACAGGAACGGGAGATCCCCTACATACGCCGCGGAGGTAGCCTTGAAGTAGCTTTGGCCGTATGCATCGTAGGACTGCATATCTGGAGGGTTGAGCCGATAGATCTTCCGGCTCATCCCATCAACGTGCCACAGCTGCTTCTGCATGTCCGCCTGATAAGTAAAGTTGAGCGGGGACTGTGCCGGTGCACTGTAGTTCTGCACCACATTCCCCGTCGCTGGGTCTATGCGCAGGATGCGCTGGTTCCCGCCGTTGTA
>JAYEFP010000174.1:4829-6667 GCA_034715975.1 Candidatus Bipolaricaulota bacterium
ACAGCTGCTTCTGCATGTCCGCCTGATAAGTAAAGTTGAGCGGGGACTGTGCCGGTGCACTGTAGTTCTGCACCACATTCCCCGTCGCTGGGTCTATGCGCAGGATGCGCTGGTTCCCGCCGTTGTAGCAGGCGACAAACAACCACATCTTCCCGCTGACCTCGCCTACAGTGATTCCCCGCGGCTCGGTGAACGGAAGGAGGAATGAGTCAATTTGAGTTCCCTGCATGTCCAGCTTGTAGACGGTATTCAAATTCGCATCGGTAATCCACATTGCTGGGTCGACCGTCACCGTCACGCTCTTGCTGGCAGTCGATCCATCCGATCCACGCACGGTTAGCGTCAGCACATACGTTCCAGCATGCTCGTACGTATACGTGCCCGTCTCTCCATGGATATCCGGGGCATCTGTCCCAAAACTCCAACTGTAAGTACTGATCTCGTCAGCGGATGTCGAGCCCGTACCATCAAAGGCGACCGTAAGAGGAACCACGCCAACAAGCGGTGTCGCATCAATCAACGCCACAGTCCCCGGCCCACATCCCCCCAGGGCTCCGAGAATACCGACCAGCAACATCAACCCCAACGCACGATAGATCAATCGCATCCTACCCCTCCTCCTGTCAAGTTCACGTACCCTTGAAGTATAGCACAGCGCACGGAGAATGTGAATGCCGTAGTTTTTGGATGAATCAGAATGTAGAAAGCGAGGCTTCCGTCGTCTTTTCCATGTTTCTTCCATGTTTTTTTCTTATTCTTGGTATGGACTATCGTGAGCCACACGTTACTCTCTTAGTTAACAGGGATTTGATGCAAAGACCGTAAAAAACGATTCTCTGTATGAGGAGGTGAATAGCATGGCAAAGAAAGAGATCCTTGATAAGCTTTCCATCTACATTCCACAGAAGAAGATGGAAGAAAAGCCAGTCGAACGACTGATTCGGTTGAGCGACAAGCGCGATCGTTCGATCAACTACCTCGTCGTTGACGCGATCTTGCAGTACCTCAATCGTGAGGAAAAGAAGGCTTAACCCCACTTAGACCTGCCACGCATGCTGTTTACCCTGTGGCAGGTCTTTTTTTTGGCTCTTCGTCGTTTCGAGTGGGTGACGTAAGAGAAAGGTCGAGCACCAAGACTCTCGCAAAAGTACAAAGCTGTGTAATGGACTCATTTCACCACGAAGGGCACGAAGAGCACGAAGGGTTCAGAGGACAAGCGCAACGTCGGAAGCAAGCCATGGCAAGCCATGCATGGCAACCTCCCGGCGCTACCCAAATCCGTTCTCTTGTAGCGTGGCAGCCCTGTTTGCTTCTCAAAACAGGCAGTCTGCCACGTCCAGCTTTGAACTATGGGTTTCATTTAGACTCACGACTATCTCTTTCCGCTCTTGCACTCGCCCGATTGCAGATGCGCTTGAGCCAAATCCCATTCTTCGTGTCCTTCGTGTCCTTCGTGGTGAATTCTCTTCGGTCTTGCTTTGCAACCGGCCTCCGTCCCGTGTGAATCGAGATTAGAAGCAACTACCCACTCGAAGCAGCAAGGAGCCGTAAATCATTGGGTGATTGGGAGATCGGAATGCATTTGGTTGCGGCGTTGCCCGTAATCCATACACCTTAATCCTTACCCCGTAATCCCAACTTCACATGGAAGCTCCTGCGATGGATCGTTGATGGGCCCAGTTTGCGCAGGGCTGTAATGTGAGCGGCGGTGCCGTAGCCCTTGTGTTTGGCAAAATCATAGCCAGGGAAGTCGCGGGCGAGATCGACCATCATCTGGTCTCGCGCTACCTTGGCAATGATGGAGGCGGCGGCGATGTGCAACGAGCGTGAGTCGCCTC
>JAYEFP010000175.1:0-1806 GCA_034715975.1 Candidatus Bipolaricaulota bacterium
GCGGATCATCGATCTAAATCCGGCGGCACGTAGGCTGCTTGGCCTCGACAGTTCCGCAATCGGTCGTAGCATCGAGGAGATTTCTGCTCTATGGAATCAAATTCGCGGCCATTACCACAACGGGGATGGCGGACAAATCGAGTTTGCCCTCATTGAGACTCCGTTGTGCTACGTCAACGTCCGCGTGTCGCCGCTCAGCGTTCCCAGTGGACAAGCGTCGGGATATCTGATCATGATTCACGACATTACCAAGCGGCACGTTGCTAAAGCGGAGCTGCAGCAAGTAAACCAACGGCTTGAATCCCAGATTGAAGAGATCGAGGCACTGCAGGTAGAGCTGCGAGAACAAGCGATCAACGATGCACTCACCGGGTTGTTTAACCGCCGCCGGCTTGATGAGGTACTGCCGCGCGAATTACAGCGAGCTCAGCATGATGGTGGCGTCGTATCGGTGATTCTGTTCGATATCGACAATTTCAAGCACGTCAACGATCACTACGGTCACGAGATAGGCGATCGGCTTCTCCAAGCTCTGGCGCATCTGTTTCGCGAACGAACACGACCGGGGGACATTGCCTGTCGGTACGGGGGAGACGAGTTTCTTCTTGTGCTGCCCGAAACGCCGATTAAATCCGCCGAGGTGCGTGCCAATGAAATTCGTGTTGCATTCAGTGACCTATCGCCTCGCGTGCTTCCGGGCGGGGATAACGGTGCAACGGCCTCGGTCTCTGGAGGGGTTGCTGCCTGTCCCAATCATGGACTGACCGAAGACGCGATGATTCGAAGCGTTGACGAAGCGATGTACGCTGCCAAGAAAGCAGGACGCAATCGGGTGCATGTTGCCGAGGCGAAAGACACAACGAGCTGATCGTCTCAATTCGTTGATTGACGCGGAAGCATTGCTGTTCACCTTGATCCGGCAGGCCGGCACAGTTGCTTGCTACTCTCCCTGCTCCCCACGTGGCAAAGCACGGCAACGTGGCATCACGAGACAACTGACTGACGAATTCTACAATAAGTCTCCCAGGCTCCACAAAGGATCATAGCTCCTCTTTGTGGGCCGCAGATCTGTGCACGACTCTTGCAGGGTTGTCTCATACAAGATGAGTATGGCAGGAGGGGAAGTGGCCGAACAGACACATGAATCGAATCATAGGCCTCTCGCGTCAGCGCTGCATCATCGTCGTCCAACACGTCGACTTCTGTTATCCGCGCTCTGACACCCACACCGCATCCTGACTTGTATGACAAGGCGACGATCTCCACGCTTCAGCCCTCCGTACGTACATCCGTGGACGCAATCCTGATCCTGCTTCCGAGCCACGTTTGCACGAACGATCGCCCGGCATGGCCAGGACATTTCCGGTAAGATGTCTCTGCAAGAGGCCCTACAAGACCAGAAAGGGGAGCGGAACCCATGGATCGACCCAGGACAGTTCTGGATACAATCAGCGTGCAAGCGGAAAGCCATCCTGAAGCTACCGCAGTGCTTGGTGTGGACGGACATACAATCACCTACCGACAGCTCCAGCGGCAGGTATACCGGATCGCGGCTGAGCTTCATGCTAACCGCATCGGACGAACGCATAGGGTTGTCACAGTTCTTCCCAACGGTCCTCATGCAGCCGTCGGATTCCTCGGCACGGCAAGTTGTGCACTTACGGTGACTCTTAATCCAGATCTCACCCGAACTGATTTTATCTACTGCTTCCGGGACCTTAACGCAAGCAGCCTTGTCATTGACAGAGGACTGAACTCAGCTGCATTCGCCGCAGCGGAAGAATCCGGTGTGAAGATCATCGAGTA
>JAYEFP010000176.1:0-1797 GCA_034715975.1 Candidatus Bipolaricaulota bacterium
ACTTCCTAGCACGCGCGTTCTCCTCCATTGGCCTCCGCGACCAGTTCTGGGTAGCCGCCAACGGAATCACCCGTTTCGGCCTCACTGGGGATGCGATACGTGCCGCGTGGTTCCCAGTCCCACCGTACGACGAACAAAAAGCCATCGCTGACTTCCTCGATCGCGAGACGGCGAAGACCGATGCGTTGGTGGAGAAGAAGGAGCGGTTGATCGAGCTGCTGCAGGAGAAGCGCACCGCGCTGATCACCCATGCCGTTACCAAGGGCCTCGATTCCAGCATTCCAATGAAAGACTCCGGCATCGAATGGCTCGGCCAGATCCCGGATCATTGGGAGAAGCTTCACACTCAGGACTGCGCAAATCTCGCCGTCGGATTTGCCTTCCCGAGCGATTCCTTCCTCCATGGCGAGTCGGATGTGGGAATCAAGCTCGTCAGGGGAGACAATGTCACAACGGGAGCGCTTCGTTGGGGAGAGCGGACGAGACGTTGGCCCTCCATCACTCCAGATATCTCACACCTTCTCCTGAAGGAGAACGATATTGTAATCGGAATGGATGGCTCGAAGGTCGGGCGCAACTACGCATTGGTACGGAGCGAGGACCTGCCTCTGCTGCTGGTTCAGCGAGTGGCCAGACTCCGGCCAAAACAGCGAATCTCGGCCAAGTATCTGTTCTTCTCCATTGCCAACCCGAGATTTCACATGCATGTCGATCTCGAAAAGAGCGACCCGGCTATACCACATGTGACCGGGTGGGCAATCGCTCACTACACGGTGCTTCTCCCATCGCTCGAAGAACAGGATGCGATCGTTGCGTATGTCGAACGAGAGACCGCGAAGATCGACGCCCTCATCGCCAAGATTCAAGAAGCCATCGAACGACTGAAGGAATACCGCACCGCTCTCATCTCCGCAGCTGTCACCGGCAAGATCGACGTTAGGAACGAGTGATTCAAGTTGCCTGAGGAATCGATGTTCCCAAAAAGGGAACACGTCGCTTGTATACATAAGAGGGAACTGCTATAATACGATGCGAATCATCGCAAGAAGGACACTGAAGAATTTCTGGGAGAAGCATCCGGACGCGAAGAGCCAGTTGGAAGCGTGGTACCGCGAGGTGAAGCTTGCGACATGGAGCAAGTCGGCGGATGTCAAAACAAGGTATCCCGAAGCGAGCATCGTGGGCAGGGATCGAGTGGTCTTCGATATCTGCAAGAACAGATATCGATTGATTGTCGTAATCAAGTACAAATTTCATGTTGTCTATATCAGGTTCATCGGAACGCACGCAGAGTACGGCAGGATCGACGTGAAGGAGATCTGATGCGACCGAAGGTGATCAAGACTAATGCAGAGTACGAGGCGGCTCTTGCCCGGCTCGATGAACTACTTGATGCCAAACCCGGAACTCCTGAAGGCGACGAATTCGAGCTGTGGGTGACTCTCGTGGAGATTTATGAAGAAAAGCAGTTCCCAATTGATCTCCCAGATCCAATCTCGGCTATTCGCTTCCGCATGGAGCAAGCCGGGTTGCTCCAAGTCGATCTAGTTCCGTATATCGGTAGCAGAAGCCGCGTCTCTGAGGTATTGAACGGAAAACGTAAACTCAGTCTCTCAATGATTCGCAGACTGCACGAAAGCCTCGGCATTCCCGCTGAAGTCCTCCTCCAAAAGCCCGGTGCATCATTGCCTGCCAAGCACACTGAGATTAAATGGCCCCAGTTTCCCATTGCCGAGATGCTCAAGAGGGGTTGGTTTCGCGATTTCAACGGTACCCTAAGTGAGGCCAAGGAGAGGG
>JAYEFP010000177.1:0-1796 GCA_034715975.1 Candidatus Bipolaricaulota bacterium
AGGATCTCACGTGCGATCTTCCTGGCTCGTTCGCGCGCGTCCAAACCGCCCGTTTCTTCCCAAGCGTTTCGAGACATCCTGTCGGCCGTTGCTGGTAGGTAGTACTCATCCCCCCTGATATGATCCAACGTGTGACGCTGCGTGAGGTAGTTTCCACCCGGACCCACCCTCTCAATGACCTCAGTCGCCAACGTGTCTTCATCCACTCTAATTCCTTGTAGCACTCGCAGTGCCATCCCATTGATGTCGTTATCGATGACAAATTGTTCGTAAGCCACTGTCAGCATCGATTCTAGCATCCCGGCCGAGTGATGAATGTAGTTTCCTCCCGCCATGGCCACCAGGATGATGTTAGCGGCCTTTTCATAACCGGCCTGAATGTCGGGAAGCTTGGAATCGGTCAGCCCGGCGTCAGAATAGGTCGGCACATCGATCGACCCTCCCAACTGTACGCATGCTGCATTGAGCAGGGCCGACTCGATGGCGCCTCCGAGGTAGCTCATGGTTCGCATGTCCGCCACCGCCGGGACCGGTCCGTAGAGGACGGGCGCACCCGCACTGATGGCCTGCGTCAAAACGATCCCGAATAGTTCCTCGGCGTGTACCTGTACCAACAGTCCTGCCAGGGTGGCCGGGGCCGTCGACCCCGTGACCGGAGCAGAAGAGAGAGCTACCGGAATGCCACTCTCAACCACCGTTGCTAGCACCTCAGCTGATTTGAGATCCAGCTTCAGCGGACTGATCATCCATGAGGTGACAAACGAGATGATCGGCTTATCCCGTAACTCTTCTTTTCCGCCGGCGACCATTCCTGCAAGCTCGATCACCTCTCGCGCTGACTCTGGAGAGGCAGCAGAGGCCATCACATGTTTGTTCGTGTTTGCCAGACACGTGTAGAACTTATTGATATCGAGTATCTCTGGTGGCACATCCCTGGCCACCACCGGTCGCAGGAGGAAGTGAATGTTCTCCAGGTTCTCCACCAACCAGGCGATGTCTCCCAGATCGGCCAGTGTCGGATTTCGCACCTCACCGCTATCCAGATCTAGGATATTGACCGCAGCCCCACCAGTACCGAGGTGAACTCGCCGCCCTCCAAGGTCGAGAGGTGAAACCTTCCCACGGCCATGCAGGACCACCCGCTTGGGCACCTTCTCCAGCGCCTCCGCCACAACCTCAGGAGGAATCGTGACCCGTCCATCCTTTTCCACCCTGCCGCCCACATTGGACAAGATCGCAAGAAACGGTTCGCTGCCCACTCGGACGCCGGTGCGTGCGAGCACAGTCAACGCTGCTTGATGAATCTGCGAGAGGTCCTGTTCGGAGAGAACCCGATATGTACTGCCTTTCAAATGCAACATGCGCTGTTCGGCTCCTTTTTCGAAGGAAAACTTTCCGATATTACCATCACGTAATACTTCCTTCTGGGATTCTACAACAGTCTCTGGATCTCCGCAACAGGGAGCGCAGTTTGACACGACAGGGAAAATTTTGCCCGTTCGGCAAAGGCCCGGCGAACAAAGCGTTTCTCCTGCGCAATCTCCTGTTCACAATGGAGCAAAGAATGATCAATCTATAGGTCATAGATCGTAATAAAGAGAGAATTCGTAAGGGTGGGGTCGCCTGCGAAGTCGGCTCTCTTCCTCCCTCTTTACCGCAATCCAGTCGGTTATCTGATCTTCTTCAAACACTCCGCCCGCGATTAGGTAATCGTGATCCTCCTCCAAAGCGCAGAGGGCTTCACCAAGATTGGTGGGTGCTTGTGCGATCTTTTCCATCTCTTCGGCAGACAAGTG
>JAYEFP010000178.1:0-6576 GCA_034715975.1 Candidatus Bipolaricaulota bacterium
CCTCTGGTGTAGCGTCGGAGCCCTGCCCGAGGGGCAGGCAGCCTCCAACGTTGGGCGTCCCTAAACACAACGGACGATCCGCAGCGTCATTTTAGCGCTTCCTCACCATGGAACTCGCGGTACGGGCAGAGGATCTGTAGTGTCTCTTCATCGTCCGGTGTCAGTGCATCGGTCACCATGCGTGCCAGCAGCTCTCCCAGCCCCACTCCAAGCATGAATCCTTGGCCGCACATACCGATTGCCATAACGTACCCTTCAATCTTCTCCGACCGGCCGACGAGCGGTGATCCATCGGGCGTCATCGGGTATAAGCCGCGCCAGGTACGGCGCACGCGGATATTTGATAGGATCGGCATCAGATCGACCATGCGTCGGGCGACCATCGGCAGGAACGTGCTCGTCTCACGACGATCGAATCCCCATATCGACGGGCTGGGGGTGATGCAGAAGACTACCTGACCGGTGCTTAGCTGGTAGAAGTAGTAGTTGGCCGAGCCGGGGGCGGGACGAACGTCGACGACCATCGGGGTTAGGAAGCGGGCGACCGGCTCGGTGATTCCCCCCTCGTGTGAATCGGGATTCACAGGGTGATCGAGGCCGACCAGCTTTCCGATCTCGTTTGCCCATGGGCCAGCGGCGTTCACTACGATCGGCGCCGCGTACTCGCTGCGATCGGTCTTCACCCCGCGCACACGCCCCTCGTGAACGTCGATTGCGGTCACCTGCTCGTTAAAGTGAAACTCGGCTCCGGCGTGCACCGCCTGCTCGTACAGCGCATGCCCGAACAGAAGCGTCGAGCAGTGACCGTCATGGGGAGAGAATGTCCCACCAATCAATCCATCCGGGTTAACCGAAGGGACAATCTTCAGGAATTCATCCTTGTCGTACCAATCGATATCCAAGCCGTACTTGTGCTGCGTCTTTAGGAGGTCCTTGAACGTCTTTTCCTCGTGCTTGCGGTAGGCGACGAAACTGTAGCCGCCCTCGGTCCACTCGATGTCTTGGCCGTATTTCTTCTCCCAGGTGGAGACAACCTCCAGGGTGCGCAGACAGAGGCGGATCTTGGCTGGGTCGGAGTGGGTGGCACGAATTCCTCCGATCGCCGCCTTGTTAGACCCCTGCCCGGGGCTGGCGAAACGGTCGAGGACGAGGATGTTCAGACCGGATCGAGCCATGGACATCGCTGTCGGGACACCGACGCTACCAGCACCGATGATGATCACATCGTAGCTACTCATCACCAGCCTCCTCTTTATCTGCGAAATCCGTGCCTGCGAAGACGCCGAGCGGGACCTCGACGAAGAGCGGCCGCTTCACGTTCTCCTCCAGCTCAGAGAGTAAAACCCCCTCTTCGCGGAAGATGCGCTTTATCAGCGGGGTGCACGTTTTCCCTCCGCACGCCCCCATCCCTGCGCGAGTGACCGCCTTGATCTCGTTCATATCGCGACAGCCACTGCGTATCAAGGCACGGATCTCGCCCGCCCTTACCCGCTCGCAGCGACAGATGATTGTATCGTCCCCCATTCGTTCCTCGATCTTCGGGAGAGGATGAGAGATCGACGGGTCTTGAATCCTGATCCCAGCGATGCGTTTAGCGTATTCCTTCGGTGCATTCACCTTGACGAGAACAGTGTGGTTGTTACGAGTGATCGCTCGTAGATCCTCCACGATCACATCGCCGAGGGTCTCACCGACGGAATCGGTCACTGTCACTTTTTCCCCGATCCTGAGGCTCTCCGGCGGAAATTCGTAGGCAATCGTCACCGTTGGCATCTCTTGATCCTGACGATAGTCAACCAGGGTGATCGCCAGCCCCGGGCAGATGGCGACGCACTGTTCGCATCCCAGGCACTGATGTGGGTCGCCGATGAACTGCGGACGCTGGCGAATGTCTGTCTTATCAATCTTGATTAAGCCCTTGGGGCAGACGGCGCTGCACGGGTTGCACGGTATCTCTTGCGCGCAGTGGAGTATCGGAAAGACTCCTTCTTCCCACGGAGGGATGTTCTCCTGGCCAACCTTTCCTGGTTTTGACTTGAGGAGCTGCGCCGTACGCGACCAATCGCCCGGGATCTCTTCGTTTGTTGCGTGAAGTTCGCGAGCGATCATCCTCCCCTTGATCCGTCCGGAGAAGATCGCTGCAGATGCCTCGGCGATCTCTTCCGCATCGCCGGCGTCGAACACGTTCATCCTGTACTCGCGAGCCTTAAAGGTAAACTCGTTCACCGGATCGAGACCAACCGCGATAAGAATCGTGTCGCAGGCGAAAGACTTCTCCGTGCCCGGGATGGGTTGAAATCTGCCGTCGATCTTGGCGATCGTCACCGACTCCACCTGGTCGTCGCCATTGGCGGAGATGACGGTGTGTGACGTGTAAATGGGGACACCGAGGCGAGCAAGCTTGTCCCTGTGTACCTTGTAGCCGCCGCACTCAGGGAGCGCTTCGACAAGGCCGACAGCCTCGATCCCCGCCTGCAGCGCGTGATACCCGGCGATGAGTCCAACGTTCCCTCCGCCGATGATGAACAGCCGCTCGGCCGCGCGTACACGATCGCGGTTTACAAGCGTCTGAAACGCCCCGGCTCCATACACTCCAGGGAGCGTGTTTCCCTTGAAGGCAAGCGACTTCTCCCGCGCGCCCGTAGCGACGAGAAGAACCCGCGGCTCGATGAGCACGTACTCATCCCCGCTGCGCAGCACACCGACCTTCTTGTCGCTGAAGACGGCAAGAGCCGTGCTGTTCGTCCATATCTTCACAGCGGGGAGCTCCTTTATCTCGTTAGCCAATAGGGAGGCGATATCAATTCCACGCGTACCTGCGTGCACCGCCTCGAACGAGCCGAAGAAACGATGCGTCTGCAGGACGAGCTTTCCCCCAAGGCGATCCTTGTCATCGATCAAGAGCACATCGACCCCGCGTCGGCCCAGCTCTGCCGCCGCCGACAACCCGGCCGGGCCGCCCCCAAGGATCAGTACATCAACCTTAATCGTCTCGATCGCATGCATGTCATGGAGGTTGCCTACTTGCGGCAATCGCGGCAGCTCATCGATCGGCTCGACACGCATTCCAGGGAGAACCTCGGTCATGCACGACTTCACCGGAAGATCGTTAGCGATCACCAGGCACTGGGAACACTGGCCGTTGGCGCAGAATATCCCCTGCGGTGCCCCGTCCTTTGGATGATGACCGAAGATACGGATTCCATTGGCGTACAGGGCCGAAGCGATCATCTCGCCTTTGCTTGCCGTTAATTGCTTTCCCTGCCAGAAAAAAGTTATATTTTTCGCTTTGGAAATTGGAAGAATCGGATGTTTGTCAATGCGATATGTTGTCATCTTCTCCTCACCAGCGTTAGTTTGTGCTTCGCGGACAGATGCGTCGCCGAATAGTACATCTACTCATCTTCCCGTGCCAGACTGAACCGATCCACGCCGGCCATTTGCGGGGTCAGTGGGCGCGATCCTTACAAGGTTTCCCCTTTCGCGTGGCGAGTTTCTCGGGCAAGCACCATCACGCCATAACGTTCTGCAAAATGAGGTCTTTGCTAGAGCAGCAAGCAAGGTTCCCCGTGGAGTGAAGTAGTGTGATGTGCCGCACTGATAATCTACCTCTCAGCGTGTATAATGTATCAATCATTCAAACTAGAAGGAGGCTCTCGTGCAGAAACAGACACTAGATAAGGTATCGATTTACGTTCCCAAGAATAAGGTGGAGCATCGTCCAATTGAGCGGCTCGCTGCGCTAGCGAACCAACAGGACCGTTCGGTCAGTTATCTTGCGGTTGAAGCAATCCTCGATTACTTAAGCGAGGAAGAGGGGAACAGCTAAGCCAGGTTAATTCTTCTGGACAATACGGATTCGGGTGAGCTACCGCTGTTGCGGTAGCTCATCTCGTTATCTTCTAAAGGTTTGTTTCGCGTTCAGCAATGATCCCTTGGATCCATCTCGATTCGGTCATGTCAGCTCTTGCGTGCGGATGAGGAGGACGTCGGACATCGCCGCGGCATCGACCGTGACGTGATCGCCCTCCTTCACATCGCCGGAGACAATCTTCATCGCCAGTTGGTTCTCCACCATCTGTTTCAGTGCACGTTCCAGCGGGCGTGCACCGTAGTTGCGATCGTAGCCCTTCTTGGCCAGTACTTCTTTCGCCTCATCGGTTAGTGTGAGGGAGATCTCTTGCTCGGCCAGGCGCTTGTTAAGGATGTCTACCTTCAGATCGACAATCTTCGCGATTGCCTCTTCGGAGAGCTGGTGGAAGATGATCGTCTCATCGATTCGGTTCAGAAACTCTGGCCGGAAGGTGCGTCTCAGCTCTTCCTTGATCTTGCCGCGCACGTTCTCCTCCGAGAGTTCCTCGGCGAAGTACTCGCTTCCCACGTTCGACGTCATGATGATGATTGTGTGGCGGAAGTCGACCGTGCGGCCATGACCATCGGTGAGTCGTCCCTCATCAAGAAGCTGAAGCAGTAAGTTCATCACCTGTGGGTGAGCCTTCTCTACCTCGTCGAATAACACCACTTGGTACGGGCGCCGTCTGACAGCCTCGGTGAGCTGTCCTCCTTCCTCGTAACCAACGTATCCGGGGGGTGAACCGATCAAACGTGCAGTAGCGTGCCGCTCCATGTACTCGGACATGTCGATTCGCAAGAGCGCATTGTCGCTTCCAAACAGGAACGCAGCGAGGGACTTTGCAAGCTCGGTCTTCCCGACTCCTGTCGGTCCAAGGAAGAGAAAGGTACCGATCGGTTTGCGCGGATCGGACAGGCCAGCGCGGGAATGGCGCACCGCCTCGGCGATCGCGTGCACACCCTCCTCCTGATCGATGATCCGTTCATGGAGCAGATCCTCCATTTTCGAGAGGCGCGTTCGCTCTTCGGTGAGCATCCGTTCTACTGGGATCCCCGTCCACTGGGAGACGATCCCTGCTATCTGCTCCTCGGTCACCTCTTTTCTGCTCCCCTCGACACGAATGCGGCTAGCGGCCTCGTCAAGCAGGTCGATTGCCTTATCCGGGAGGAAACGATCAGAGATGTAGCGCTCCGAGAGTTTCGCTGCTGCCTCGATCGCCTCGTCGGTGATCTTCACGCGGTGGTGCTCCTCCAGTTTCTCGCGGAGCCCCTGCAGGATCTCTACCGTTTCATCGATTGACGGCTCATCCACGTACACTCGCTGGAAGCGGCGTTCGAGGGCAGAGTCCTTCTCGATGTGTTCGCGGTACTCGTTCAGGGTCGTTGCTCCGATCAGTTGGACCTTCCCGCGGGAGAGTGGCTCCTTCAGCATGTTAGATGCGTCGATCGCCCCTTCGGCCGCGCCGGCACCGACTATTGTATGGACCTCGTCGATGAAGACGATCATCTTCCCATCTGAAGCTTCGATCTCCTTGATCACAGCCTTGAGGCGATCCTCGAACTCGCCGCGGAACTTGGATCCGGCGACCATTGCCGCGATGTCGAGGGCGATGATCTCCTTGCCCTTCAACGAGTCCGGTACATCATCAGCGACAATCCGTTGAGCAAGTCCTTCAACTACCGCGGTCTTCCCTACCCCCGGCTCACCGATGAGGACGGGGTTGTTCTTGCGCCGACGGGACAGGATCTGCTCCATACGGCGGATTTCCTCCTCGCGGCCGATGACCGGATCGAGTTCACCGCGCTTGGCCATTTCTGTCAGGTTTGTAGAGTACTTTTTCAGGATCTGGTAACGATCCTCGGAATCGCGATCGGTCACTCGCTGCTCCCCACGCACGCTGCGCAGGGCCGTGTAGATTGACTCCGGCGTGATGCCGTGACGATCGAGGACCCTCTTCAGCTTCGGATCCGTCGTGCGCGCGATCGAGAGGAGGAGATGGTCGACCCCAATGTACTCATCGTGCAGCCGCTCCGCCTCCATCTGCGCGCCGGCGACGACTGCATCCAAGCGCGGGGTGATGTAGATCTGCGTCCCGATCGGCCCGGACACGGTCGGCTTGCCCTTCAACAAGACATCAAGATCCTTAGCTATGCCCGTGAGGTTGACACCCATCTCCTGCAGGATATTACGACCCACACCCTCCTTCGTTACTAGGACGCTGAAGATGTGTTCAACATCGAGCTGGTTCTGCTTATAGCGCGAAAGGAAATCCTGCGCCTCGTGGAACAACTCCTGTGCACCTTCAGTCAGTTTGTCGAAGCGGATCATCGGCATCACCTCCAAGAATTAGCAGTCAACTATATCGACTGCTAATTATAGATCGAAAGAGGAGGCTTTTCAAGTGGCGTAGTATGTGAGAATTAAGGGAGGCATTGATCAAGGCCTAAGATATGGCTTATTTACAAACCGTATACCCAAGAACCTCGCGGCAATCCTGAGCTTTTTCACCCAATCGCCATACATAACTATCCTATGGTGGCCGTTGAAGTTCTCCCTGAAGTTCTCCAATTCGCCGGCATCGGGGAACTTGACCGTCAATTTCGTCCTGCAGCCCCACTCTCGGGTCCTTTCTTCAGCGCTCAGTTTACACTTGTCAGTATCCATGCCCACTGTTTCAGCTTTGTAGGCAAGAAGCGTATATCCCTCGAACCGGTTGCGAATGT
>JAYEFP010000179.1:0-1769 GCA_034715975.1 Candidatus Bipolaricaulota bacterium
TTCGGTGGGACACTTTCGAGTGAGAAGATTTCGATCCGATGTCCTCAACATGTATACTCAGTGCAAAGAAAGCCTGTCCAGACTTACAGAGACGCATAACTGCGGATGTCAAGCGAACAAGGTGATTTGTCGGACAGGCTCTCAAGGGAGAAGAAATACTGCTTGAGGCACGTATCATCGGTGTGGCTGACGTAGTTGAGGCAATGGCTTCCAACCGCCCATATCGGGCGGCGCTCGGAATCGATGCAGCGCTGGAGGAGATCTCCAAGAACAAGGGTGTGAAATACGATCCCGAAGTAGTTGATGCCTGTGTGAAGGTATTCAAGGATGGGTTTGAATTTGAAGACAACTAGGACTTGCTTCTCCGAAGCACGGCATCCTTTGCGGCCTCGTCGACGTTACAGGCTGGGACTAACGCTCGCTTATCTTGAGTTGGCGTGTTGGTTGAGGCCGGGCGGCAATCAAAGCCTGAATTCCGCAACAAGAAAAGTGTGATCAGAGGGCTTGTCCGCTGCGCGCGCTTCACGGTCGATCCAGGCGTTTTTCGACTTTTGGGCTAGTGGTGGTGTAGCGTAAATGTGATCTACCCGCCAGCCGAGGTTGCGATCGAGTGCATCGCGTACACGGTAGTCCCAAAACGTGTATTGGCCTGGTTCATCCGGATGATGCCGACGAAAAACGTCCCGAAGTCCCCATTCTGTCACCCGTGCCAACGCTTCCCGCACCTGTGGATGGAAGTCAACGTGCTTCGCGAGGCGTTTCGGATCATGCACGTCAATCTCCTGTGAAGCGACGTTCAAATCTCCACACCAGATGAGAGCTTCATCAGGGGAAAATGCGTGCTCAAAGTAATCCCGCAAACGCGCGAGCCATTGCAGCTTATAGGCAAACATCTCGGAATCGACGGACCTTCCTTGCGGAACGTAGGTGTTGACGATCGTGATCCCGCGCACTTTAGCGGCGATCAACCGCGGTTCGTCCCTTGGCTCGCTATCGAGTCCGAACGACACATCCTCTGGCTCCTCCAACGATGCGATTGCCACACCTGAGTACGCCTTCTGTCCCCGAAAGACGATGTGGTAACCGACATCGGTGAACGCACCCCGCGGGAAGTCCTGGTCCTGCACCTTGGTCTCCTGAATACACAAAACATCCGGCTGCTCGCGGGAAAGCCAATCTTGCACAAGCGGGATCCGGCTTCTGATCGAATTTGCGTTGTACGTCGCTATCTTGAAGTCCATTGTCTCTCAGTCCTCTTCTTCAGACTTGCCTGCTGCACCAGCATCATCGCACGCCACCATCGGGAAAGTTTCCCTTGATTTTCTCCCATACACCTTCAAGCTCGGTCTTCGATAGGGCACTCTTCTCATTCCACGTCGGATCGACCAGATCCTTCCCCTCCGGCACGACGAATGCCTGCAAGAAGTAGCGCTTTGCTCCTTGGACTAGTTCAACCGTGTCCTCAATATCCTCGGGTGTGATCGTCGGGGCGACGGTGGTGCGGAACTCGTAGTCCGGGGCTCGTTCCATGATTAGTTTGATCGAGCGGCGAATGGCAGCAAGATCGACGCGTACGCCGGCAAGCTCTGAATATCTTACTGCAGGGCCTTTTACGTCCATTGCTACGTAATCGAGCAAATGGTTATCGAATAGCTCCTCAAGAACCTCAGGACGAGAGCCATTGGTATCCAGTTTGACGAGGAGCCCAAGCTGCTTCACCCGCTCGATGAAGCGCGGCAGGTCGTCGTGCAGCGTTGGTTCGCCTCCGG
>JAYEFP010000180.1:0-1766 GCA_034715975.1 Candidatus Bipolaricaulota bacterium
TCGCTACTGTCCAGAGGGGTGGTGTTTCTCTCACAATGAGGAAAAGATTGGCGACCAGAACCCGCGCGACGAACGAGTGATTGAAGACGCTTTTTCCCTCAGACGAGAAAACGACCTGCTCCTCATTGTTTCCGCTCCGGATCGTAAGAGCGCTGGGATTAGTCTATGGCGAGTCATCACTGCAATGCTCTCCGAAACGCCATAATCTTCCTTTTTGGTTGCCTTCCATAAGCAGGCGTGGTAAACTACGCACTCATCCATGTGGGATGTTGTATCCCACATACAAACAAGGAAGTACAATGATGACAAAGAAGGTATGGAAAGGAGTATGGGCACTGCTAGTGGTACTAGCACTGCTTGGATCGGTAGCTGTAGCACAGCAGTATCCGGTTACAGTGGTTGACGACAGAGGGACAGAGGTCACGATAAACAGCCAACCCAATCGGATTGTTGTGGCTGGGGTCCCTCTGTACACAGAGATTATGATCGACCTCGGAGCTCTCGATCGACTGATCGCTGTCGCGGGATCACCGGATAACCCGCCAGAAGTGGCCACCCTCCCGACGGTTGGCCCGAGCTTCTCGCCGAATGTGGAGGTTATCCTCTCTATGGAGCCAGATCTTGTGCTCGGCCCCGGAGACTGGGGGGGAGAGAGGGGTAAACTTGAATCAGCAGGGATCACCGTCCTTACCACTCCGCTTATCAGTGGTATCCCTGATATCTTCTCCACAATCCGAACGGTGGGGATAGCTCTGGGCCTAAAAGAGGGTGCAGAGGTGCTGATCGGTCAGATCGCGGAGGAGATCATCACAATCGAGGCCTCAACCCTTGCCGAAGAACCGGTAAAAGCAGCCTTCCTCTATGCTTCGGTACCGGACACACCCCCCTATGCTGCTGGCAGCGGCGCGATCGAGAATGAACTGATCCTCCGCGCTGGTGGCGAGAACATATTCTTCGATATCCAAGGGTTCCCTCAGGTGAGCCTCGAGGAGATCGTCTCCCGCGATCCCGAGGTGATCTTCACCGCTCCCTCCCAGATCGAAAACATTACGTCTAACGCGCTGCTTAAGACTGTGTCAGCGGTGAAGAACGGGCGGGTTTACGGGATCAATGCCGCAGGGATCACCTCCACCAGGGTTGCAGAGGCTCTCAAGCAGATGGGCGAATTCCTCCATCCGGAAGAGTAGCAATCGGTAATCATGGTGTTGAACAAACCTCTCCCGTCTGCGAAACAGAAGCTTTCACCGCCGAGAACGCAGAGCACACAGAGGGAAGGGAGGGAAAGACATGGGGACACGGAGATGCAGGGATTCACGCCTTCTCTGTGTCTCGCCCTCACCGTGTCTCCGTGTCCTGCTCGCGCGCCCTTTGCGGTAGAATGTTTGAAACTAGGGTTCGAGATCGAAGACGAGTGATGAGAACGCGGAAGTCGGAGTGCGGAACTCGGAATTACAAGAGCATTCTCTCGCAAAGTTCTGTCTGCTGACGAAGCACAGACAGGGCAAAGAATGCCAAGGACAGCATAAAGGGGCAAAGAGAAAGAGATATTTGCAACTCAAGAATTACGACTTCTCTTAGCGATCTTGGCCCTGCCTGTGAGTGTCCGCATGCAGGCAGACCTTGAGCGAGTGCAGCGAGCGGGCGAGAGAAAAGCTTGTGCTTCACGCAAAGGACGTGAAGTACGCAAAGGGAAGGGACAACGGGAGAGAAGAGAAAGAAAAGAGCGGTTCTTAGCGATCTTGGCGAGCGGGGAAGGGAACAGTCTT
>JAYEFP010000181.1:0-1765 GCA_034715975.1 Candidatus Bipolaricaulota bacterium
AAGTGTCCCGCTGGTTGTTAGAACTTGTCGCTAACCAACTGGGCATCGCCTCGCTCGGGAAGAGGGCCGTGCTCGTGAACATGAGCGGCATGGTGTATACAGCGACTTAACACGATATCTTGACGAAAGCCAAGGTGTTGCCTATTCGAGTAGTTGCTCATCGGTGGAACGTGGGGCAATTTGTGAACTCATGTTCGAGACAAGATCGGTTCGAGGGTGTTAGCACGGCTAGCAAAACATACAGGGCCCTCTCACGACGATCTGCAAAAACTGCTAAACCGGATTTATCGCTCATTATTCGCACGCTTAAACAGGGAGAAATCAAAACAGCCAAGCGAGCAGATTGTAAGACCGAGGCGTTACCTTCGAAGAAAACGACCATTCACTTGGATTGAACCTTCTCGCCGCGGGAAATGGAACAGATCCGCAGGGGGTTGTGACCGAGCAAATGGAGGACAAATGGTTCATTTACTGGCAGGATGACACCCTGTTCTTTCATCGTAGTTGGACAGGATCTTGTATCTACGTTGTCCGTTTCATCCCAGAGGGTGATCGTTACAGAATGGTCGAAGCGGACGTGAATCGAGACCTTTCACAATACAAAGAGCCAAACGATGAGCGAGACACAAGGATGATCTCGTACTTAATGGAGGTACTTCTACTTCATCGAGGAGAGGCTTTCCCAAGTGACGATTCATATTCCGAAAAACGTGTACTCATGAATTAGAGCCAAGTTAGGAGGGCAATGCTAAGCAAGCATCCAAACACTGAGTGAAGTTCCCGCCAAGACGTTCTAGCGAAGTAAGACAAGGTCGATGACTGTATCAACCGCGCTTCCTTCGATCCTCCGTTGCCACAGTTCAGCCGAAGGGATTGCATTTGCTGACTAAGTGATCCAATATGAGGTGTTGATACCTGTCTTTTGAAGGCGAATACGCATGAAAATGATCAAGGATCTTCCAGAATTGGACCGGCCGCGGGAGAAGCTTCTCTCCAAGGGACCGATGGCCCTTTCTGATTCAGAGTTGCTTGCAATCCTGATCGGAAGCGGAATGAAGGGAACAAACGCCCTGACTTTGGCGACGAAGATCCTGCGCAAGATTGATCTGCGATCAGACAAGCTTGATGTGGACGCCTTGGAGGAGATCCCCGGCGTCGGCCCAGCTAAGGCATCCCGCATTGCCGCTGCGTTTGAACTCGTGCGTCGTCGCTTGCAGCGTGAAGGAACGCGTGTGCGTGAGGCCAAGGACGTGTTGCCGTTCGTGCAGCAGATTCGCGATAAGCACCAGGAGTACTTCCTCTGCCTGTCGCTCAATGGGGCAAATGAAGTGATCGAGAACCGCGTTGTCACTGTTGGCCTGCTCGACTCAAACCAGGTGCACCCGCGAGAGGTGTACGCCGATCCGCTCACCGATCGTGCGGCATCGATCATCGTCGCCCACAATCACCCCTCCGGAACACTAGAGGCGAGTCCGGAGGATGTCGCACTGACGGATCGACTGGCACGGGCAGGGAAGCTCCTTGGAATCCCGCTTCTTGACCACATCATCGTCACCAAACGTGGGTACCTGTCGCTCAAACAGGCGGGATACCTGTAGCAATATCACCCTATAAGATCTAAACTCCAGCGCATGGAACAGACGGGGATGTCCCGTTAATTGTTAAACCTGACGTTCACATGGCCTCCGTTGATCACCTATCCAATCCTACCACTAAGCTATCTGCTGTGTCAACACCGGTGTGTATGAATCACGGGACATAGCAG
>JAYEFP010000182.1:0-6479 GCA_034715975.1 Candidatus Bipolaricaulota bacterium
AGGACTATGAATTTGAGCTGGGAAAGGCGCATGTTCTCGCAGAGGGGAGCGACATATCAGTCTTCGCCTGTGGGGTGATGGTCTCCGCTGCCCTGAAAGCACGGGAAGATCTGGCAACAGAGGGGATCTCCGTTGAGGTGGTGAACGTCTCCACGATCAAGCCACTCGACGCAGAAACGCTCTTGAAATCGGCCGCGAAGACCGGCCTTGTCGTCACCGCTGAGGAACACCAAGTAAACGGCGGACTGGGGAGCGCCGTATGCGAGCTCCTGTCCGAGAACCTGCCCACCCGCGTTGTGCGCGTGGGAGTGCACGACCGTTTCGGACAATCGGGACCGGCTGACAGGCTCCTCTCCGAGTACGGCCTCGACGCTGCGGGGATGGTCGCTGCAATCAAGAAGGCACTGGCAACTAGCTAATAGCCCTTTCCGCACAAGGAACAATTGACTGCGATGAGACTGTCGTATTGTTTAACACGGGAACCGGCCTCAAGTGTCCTCAGCAAACCGGGAGCAAGTAGGCGCGATTCGCCCTGTATGGGACGCAATGCGTGTAAGCTGGTACAATAACGCCTATGGCTGGAGAAATACTTACACCGAAACGCAGGAACCTGACTAGCGGGCCGATCGCCCGCACACTTCTTGTTCTGGCCTGGCCGGTGATGCTCTCCAACTTATTTCAAACAATATACAACATCGTCGATACCCTGTGGCTGGGTCGTCTGGGCAAGGTCGCGATTGCCGCGCCAACGATAGTCTGGCCCCTGGTTTTCCTCATAATCTCCATCGGGGCTGGGATCACGATTGCTGGAACGGCACTCGTTGCCCAGTACACCGGCGCACGTCGGCACGAAGAGGCGAACCATGCAGCCGGACAGGTTTTTGCCTTCACCGGTATCCTTGCTATCATCCTGGGTGTTGTTGGAATGTTTATTGCTCGCCCGTTGATGGTAGCAATGGGCGCAGGGCCTGACCTCCTTCCTGCAGCAACCTCATACCTGCGCATCATCTACGGCGGTATCCCTGCAATGTTCGGCATGTTCATCGTTACTTCCCTGCTCAACGGAGTGGGCGACACCATGACCCCCATGAAGCTGATGGGGGTCTCGGTCGTGTTGAATATTATCTTCGATCCGCTATTCATCTTCGGGTGGGGACCGTTCCCTGCTTGGGGTATCACCGGCGCTGCTGTGGCAACGGTCATCTCGCGTGGGATAGTCGCCATCTATGGCATCTATATCCTTTTCTCCGGAAAAGTGGGGATCCAGTTGCGGTTGCGGCACTTGCGCCTGGAGCTGGCGACGGTTAAACATATCCTTATGATCGGCTTGCCGGCATCGCTCGGGCAGTCGGGTACGGCGCTCGGCTTCTCCATCATGACCGGTATCCTCGCGCGCTTCGGCACTGCGGTCGTCACTGCATTTGGTATCGGGAATCGCATTATCTCCATCGCCATCATGCCGGCAATGGGTCTCGGACAGGCTGCCGCAACCATGGTCGGGCAGAACCTGGGCGCGGAAGAGACGAAGCGCGCAGAGCATTCGGCTTGGACGGCAATGTGGATCTCCACCGCGTTCTTGCTGACAGCGAGTGCCGCTGTCTACTTCCTGCGCACATCACTTGTGCGTATCTTCATCAACGATCCAGAAGTGATCTCCCTTGGCGCAAGCATGTTCGCGATCACCGCGATGGCCTTCCCGTTCATGGGGATCCTGCAAGTGATCATCGGAACCTATCAGGGATCCGGGCACACCGTGTATTCCATGTTCTTCTCCCTGTTCCGTTTGTGGGGGATACGCATTCCGCTTGTCTATGTCCTCGGTTTCTCGCTTGCGATGGGAGCGGACGGCATATGGTGGGCGATGTTTATCTCCAATTTCGGTGCCTCCGCTCTATCGATTGGCTTCTTCTTATCCGGCAACTGGAAACACCGCATCATCAGGGAGACGCCCATTCCGATCGAACAGATCCCGATCGATCCCAGATCGTCCGAAACGGTGATAGAAGAGACTCGCCCCTTGCAAAGCTGACTTTCTCCTTCTAATCTCTCTAGGAAGCAGTAGCATCGTAGACCAGTTGGGTAACGCAGGGATTGGATGAGCAGTAGACCTGATAATTGGGAGCTGGCAAGGTTGATTCATTCAATCACTCAATCTCTCACTGTGTAGATGATTCAATGATTTACTGAAAGGAGACATTATGCGGACAATAACGATCGATGAAGCACCACGCCATATTGGGGAAGAAGTCACGTTGCGCGGGTGGCTATACAACAAGCGCTCCAGCGGGAAGATTATGTTCTTGCAATTGCGGGACGGAACGGGCGTGATCCAGGGGATAATCACCGCGCCAGAATCACCGGAAATGTTCGCGACCGCCGACCGGCTGCAGCGCGAGACATCGATCATCGTCACTGGTACGCTGCGCGAGGACAAGCGCGCCCCCAGCGGCTGTGAGCTACAACTGAGCAAATTGAAGGTCGTTCACGAACCGACCGAACCGTTTCCCATCGAGCTGACGGAGCACACCTCCGCCTTCCTTATGGATCACCGCCACCTATGGATGCGTACCGGCAGGCAGGTCCCCATCCTGCGGATACGCGATGCCGTCTTCCGCGCCCTGCGCGATTTCTTCCACGAGAAGGGGTTCGTCGCCACAGAGGCCCCTGTCCTCACCGGCACATCCGTAGAGGGAACAACTTCACTCTTCGAGGTCGATTACTTCGGGGAGAAAGCGTACCTCGGCCAGAGCGGGCAGCTCTACCTGGAAGCGACGGCGATGGCATTGGGAAAGGTGTACTGGATCGGGCCGGTCTTCCGCGCAGAGAAGTCGAAGACGCGCAAGCACCTAACCGAGTTCTGGATGGCCGAGGGGGAGATGGCCTACTACGATCACGCAGACAACCTGCGCTTGCAGGAGGAGATGATCTCCTATGTCATCGATGCTGTCACCACGGAACGCAAGAGTGAGCTTGGGCAATTGAAGCGTGACATTGACCTGCTGCGCGAAGAGGTCACATTGCCGTTCCCGCGCATCGACTACGCCGACGCGGTCAAACTGCTGCAGGACGCAGGCCACGAAGTCTCTTTCGGCGACGACTTCGGCGCTCCGCAAGAGGCGACGCTCGGCGACCACTTCCATAAGCCCGTGTTCATCGAACACTTCCCAACCAACATGAAGCCGTTCTACATGAAACGCGACCCGCAGGACCCGAGCCGGGTTCTTGCAGCCGACCTCATCGGCCCGGAGGGCTACGGTGAACTGATCGGCGGGAGCCAGCGTGCCGATGATTTGGAAGAGCTTATCTCGCAGATGAAGGAGAAGAATCTCCCACTTGAACCCTACGAATGGTATCTCGACCTACGTCGCTATGGATCTGTACCACACTCTGGTTTTGGCCTCGGCGTAGCGCGAACGATCGCGTGGATCTGCGGAATATCACATATCCGCGAGACCATTCCGTTTGCTAGGCAACTGAATCGCCTCTACCCATAATTTGCTAAAATTGGGCGTTTTGTCCCCCTTGACAGCCTCGAAAGTGGTCGTTATACTTCCGGTCGTGTTAGGTAAGTGATAATAACGAGCGCTCGAAGTTGAGCGCTTTTGAATATTATCTCGGCCTTTTTGGGCTGAGGCAGTCACCACCAAACAACAAAGGGGGACTTACGCCGTGAGATGCAAATCGAGAAGTCGGCGAGTCCGCGACTAGGTGTCGACCGAACTTTGGGTTTACAACCCGAAACTGAAGGTAAGAAAAGGCGCGCTGTTTCACCTCCTTGGCGGCGCTTGACCGACCTTCTGAATGGTTACCGTTCGAATCGGCAGGGCAAGGGAAACCGGGTCCCCCTCTTCCCTCCTCAGTGCCTGAGGAGACGGAAACTCTCAGCATCGAGAAGCACCCTATCGCTTCACTTCGTAATTCCTGGCTCACGGCGATGGTGTTGCCTAGTTTAGCGCCCTTCGCGTGAGACATGCTTCCCGATTTCTTTCTTCGTCCCTATCGTGGTGAGATGATGCCTCATCTATACCAAGAACGTCGGAGACAAGCTCCGGCGCTACGCAAGAACACTCGCCTGCGGCCACACTGTTTGCACACCCATGTTTCCCTCGGTGTTCTTAGCATCCTTTGCGCGATGATGCTCTCCTCTTCTGCGTACCGAGTTCCGCACTCCAAGTCCAGCCGTCCCCGCTTGCCATCCTAACCCATACCCCATGATCCATCTCTTATGTCCCATTACCCATCACTCGTCACCGATCCCTGTCCTATTACAGCTTGATCAGGATGTCCACCGCTGATAGATGCCGGCCGGCCATGAATGGGTTCAGGTCGACCTCCGCTATCTGCGGTATGTCCAGGCTCAGTCGACT
The DNA here is from genome assembly GCA_034715975.1 of Candidatus Bipolaricaulota bacterium. Classification (GTDB taxonomy): domain Bacteria; phylum Bipolaricaulota; class Bipolaricaulia; order UBA7950; family UBA9294; genus M55B144. The sequence goes on from JAYEFP010000182.1 coordinate 4,368, forward strand.
CAGACGATGCAGGATCGTTGCCAGGCGCGAAATGTCCACCGCCGGCTGACCGCGAAACTCCCCGAGCAGTGGGAAGGCACGAATCGATCGGATCATCAGTCGCGCATGCTCGATCGATACCGGAGCGACGCCAAACGACACGTCCTTCAGCGCCTCGACGAACGTCCCGCCAATACCGAACATGATGACCGGCCCAAACGATGGATCGCGGTTCACTCCCATTATCAATTCCCGTCCTTCGACCATTGGCTGCAACAGGATGCGTCCATCGGCCAGATCTTCCTCTTCGATCACCTTCTGCAACCGATCGAGGGCGGTATGAAGCTCACCTTCATCCCTAATCCCGGTGATTACGGCCCCGTGTTCGAAGCGATGGAACAGGTTGAGGGCGTCGATCTTCGCTACTAGCGGGTAGCCGACCTGCGCGGCGAATGCTTCTGACGCAGCAGCATTCTCAACGTAAGAGAACGAACAGACTGGAATGTGATATGCCGCAAGGAGATCGGCTCCTTGCGCGAAGGTGAGCGCCCCCTGTTTTGCCGTGAGAGCCTGTTCAACGATCTCACGTGCCTCATCCGTATCGACGCTCACGTAGCGATCGATCGGGCGCCTTACCCGCCATAGTTCACTCACACGACAGAGAGAGGCAAGGGCCTCAACTGCCGTCTCCGGCATGGTGTACACGGGTATTCGCGCCGCGGCGAGGCGTTCACGAAAGGTCGCCAGGTCGGCACTGCGGCTGAGGGTGCACACGAGGATCGGCTTGCCCGGGTTCTCCTCTGCAACGCGCACGATCCCCTCCGCCACTGTCTCCGGCGGTTCATTGAACACCAGCGGCGGCCGAAAGATGACGATTGCCGCGTCAACCTCGGTCAGCGTCTCGTGCAGCGTGCGCTCGTAATCGGCAGAACTGGCGGTGGCAATCATGTCGATCGGGTTTCTCAGCCCCGCCTCCGGCGGGAGGAACGAGGCCAGCCTCCCCTTGACGGATTCTGAGATCCGCGGCACCTCCACCTTCACCCTTTCGCAGGCATCGGCGGCAATTATTCCCGCTCCGCCGGCGTTGGTGAGGATCACCGTCCTATTCCCCTCCGGGATCGCGCCCCACTTCACCGCCCCGAGCACCGTCAGCGCTTCCTTGATCGATGAGACACGAATCGCCCCACTCTGACTGAGAAACGCGTCAACGATCACATCGGAGGTTGTCAGCGAGCCCGTGTGCGAGGCGACCGCCGCCGCTCCCGCCTGTGTACGACCGGATTTGAGAACAACGATCGGCTTCGTGCGCCCGATTCTCTCTACGAGCCGTCTGAACAGGTGTGGATTGGCGAAGCTCTCCAGGTAGAGGAAGACAAGCCTGATATGATCATCGTTTGCCAGGTGCACGAGAAAATCGTTCTCGGACAGACCAGCGCGGTTCCCCAAGTTGATGAATTGCGAAATCCCCAGACTCATCCCCTCGAAGAATTCGAGGACAGTCTCCCCAAGAGACCCGCTCTGCGAGATGAACGCGATCTCGCCATCGCTTGGAAACCAGCGTGAGAACGAGGCATTGAGCGAGACAGAAGGATCGCTGTTGATGACCCCCATGCAATTTGGCCCAACAACGTTTAGATCATGCTTCTCGATGAGCTGCCGCAATTCTTCTTCTCGCTTGATCCCGTCCTTGCCACTCTCTTTGAATCCCGCGGTGATGATTACCAGATTTGTGATACCATGCTCGCCGCATTCGGCAACCGCATCGAGCACGAGATTGCGGTTGATCGCCAGCACGGCAAGATCGATCCCATCGGGAAGTTCGGCAATGGAATGATAGCAGCGCAGGTCGTTTACCGTGTCATACTTCGGATTCACCGGATAGACTTCACCGGTGTATCCGCAGTGCACGATGTTGCGCAAGATCTCTCCGGCGACGGACCCAGATCGTGGGCTGGCGCCGATGACTGCCACCCCGTGCGGAGATAGCAGGCGTGTTAAGTCTTTAGGCATGAGAACGCATCCCCCAAACGATAAGTATAACCAATCCGACGGCGATCGTGAGATCACCGACGCTGAACGCCGTGGCCAGTGGCACCCCATGCGGCAGGTAGAGCCAATCCCCGAGGAAATCGA
>JAYEFP010000183.1:0-6461 GCA_034715975.1 Candidatus Bipolaricaulota bacterium
GGATGAGGTTAGACATGACGAGGCCGTGCTCAATGCCTATCTAGGCGAGGCATCCGCCGAGGATCAGATTGAAGACGCCGAAGCATCCAGTTCAACGGGGAGGGGATAGACGTGTTGCAGGTGAAAAACGTATATGCCGGGTATTTCAAAGACATAAACATCTTGCAGGGCATCTCCCTCCGGGCTAAGGAGGGCTGCGTAACCTCGATCATCGGCACTAACGGAGTCGGTAAATCCACATTACTCAAGACGATATACGGATTCCTTGTTCCCAATAAAGGTGAGATTATCTATCAAGGGAACGATATTACAGGTGCCAATCCGTACAAAATGCCAACGATGCGGTTGACCTATATACCCCAGCGACGCAACGTCTTCCCAGAAATGACGCTGGAGGAGAACCTGCAACTCGGAGCTTGGACGTTCAGGCGGGACAAGAAACGCATGCGGCTTGAGTTAAAGGAAAACTACAACCGCTTTCCGGTACTGAAGGAACGCCGTAAGCAAAAGGCTGGCAACTTCAGCGGGGGAGAGCAACGCATGGTGGAGCTAGCACGAGCGATGATGATCGACCCAAAACTAATGCTTGTGGATGAACCAACGGCTGGCTTGGCTCCCATGGTCGCGCGAGAGATCTACGATAAACTAGTAGACCTAAGAAACGAAGGGATGACCATTCTGTTGGTCGATCAGAACATCAAGCAGGCGATAGGCATTTCGGATTATGTGTATGCCCTGGCGTTAGGAAAGAACATGGCCGAGGGCCCACGAGAGGACTTCGCTAACCTAAAGGAGCGGATCAAAGAATGGCTGTAAGTTGCACCGGAAAGCCCAAGGATGACGCTTTGCAGTAGATCATGCTCAGCCGGTGTACAGGTGAAGCCTACCAGCTGGCGTCTAAACCAAGGAATGATCTTAGGGAACCCCTTGAGGTAAAGTCGATACTCATCACTGGATCCCCAAACTAGAGGAGGAGAATGATATCCCTGGATGTAGCAATCTATAACGCTAGTATCTATACGATGAATCCTGCGCGCCCGCAGGCAGAGGCCGTCGGGATTAGAGGGAATAGTATCCTTATCGTCGGTAGCAACAAGGAGATAGAGAGCCTCTGTTCGGGATCTACAAAGCGAATCGATGCCCACGGAAAGGTGCTCTTGCCCGGCTTTATCGATGCCCATACGCACTTTAGGTTGATGGGCATCCGGATGGATAACTACCTCGATCTGACCTCCGTCAGCTCAAAACGGGAATTGTTAAACCGTTTAACTGCATTCGCCGCTGAAAAGAGAAGAGGTGATTGGATCGTCGGTACCGGCTGGGATGAGAGTAAGTGGTCCGGTGATCGGACGTTTATCACTAGGGAAGAAATAGACGCTGCGGTCTCTCATCTACCCGTGGCATTGGAGCGGATTGACTGCCATCTGTTCTGTGTAAATACCCAGGCACTCAACAGACTCGAACTCGACGGGTCAGTGCGTGGATTTGAAATAGCGGAAGGTACGCCAACGGGTCGTTTATTCGAGGACGCAACCGCCCATGTCCGAAAGGCAATCAAACCGAACCAAGAACAAATTGTAAGCGGAATCAAGAGAGCGGTGAAGTACGCGCATCAGCACGGTGTAACCTCCATTCACCAGATGGTCGTCGAGGAGGAAGAGTTTAAGGATGACCTTAAGGCCTACCAAAGACTGTGGCGCGCTGATCAGCTTGGGGTACGAGCGCGCCTTTACTTTACCCCAAATTACCTCGATGAGATGATCGCGCTCGGCCTTTCGAGCGGATTCGGGGACAGTACTCTTCGAATCGGTGGGCTAAAACTGTTCTCCGACGGCTCCATCGGGTCTAAGACCGCCTGGGTCACAGAGGGATATCGTGATGATCCGACCAACCACGGGATGTCCATCTGGGATCGGGGAGAACTGGAATCACTTGTGAAAAGGGCAGATGAAAATGATATTCAAGTGGCGATCCACGCGATTGGAACGGAGGCTCTCGAACAGGTGATCACCACACTGGAGGCGGTCCTTGCCAAGGGTAAGAAGGCTCCCCTCCGTCACAGGATAGAGCACGACGAAATGCTCACTTCAGATCAGATTCAACGCATGCAGCGGCTACAGCTAATCGCTTCTATGCAACCAAACTTCACTGGGCAGTGGGGCCTGCCGAATGCGATGTATGAGCAACGCTTTGGAAAAGAGAGGATCGAGACGATTAACCCGTTGCGATCGGTCGTTGACGCGGGTGTACCAGTTGCCTTTGGCTCCGATTGCATGCCCTTTGGCCCCCTCTACGGGATTCACTGGGCGGTTAACGCTGCGTTTGCGGCTCAACGCCTCTCGGTTGCCGAGGCCGTGCGGGCATACACACTTGGAGCGGCATTTGCGGGACACGCTGAACAACAAGTAGGCTCCATCGAGCCCGGCAAACTGGCAGATCTGATCCTCTTGGATGGTGACCCATATGCCGAGCCGGCTCGCATCAAGGATATGGCGGTACAGACGACTGTTTTCGATGGGCGGATTGTGTACCAGGCCGATGACGAATAGAGGAACGTGTGCATGACCAAGCAAAGGATCGAATTTGCAAAGGGAACCATGGGGGGCAACGAGATCATCCTTCTAAACGGGGATAAGATCGCTGCAGGAAAGGAACTAGAAATCTCTCTGGCCTTGCTCGATCCGCTTAGCATTCGAGGCCATCAAGCTGCCATTTTGGACAGAGTGACCGACACTAGGCTGACAACAAGGATTATCAGCGTGTCAAGCCGGGGTTTTATCAGCAGTTGTGGAGGATTGACACAGGTGCTGGGCAAGGTGCTGATAGAGACCGATTTCATGAACAAGTTCCAACACAGACATGATGAACCGCTTCCACGCATTGACCTAGAGACAGATGTTGGGACGTTTACGATCCTCATTGAATCACGCGAGGACGGAACCAATCGGGTAACCTCGGTGATGACCCCGTTTGTTGAAGAGTGTTACAATTTGGGTGTAACCCCGATGAAGGTCGCCAGCGTCCCGGCGATGAAAGTGGGAAAGGTGCTTGTCGTCAACGGAGATGATTTACGGGAAGCGCACCCTAATGTCGACCTAGATCAAATAGACGCGGCGACAATGAAAACCCTCGTTACAGTACAGGAATCTTTTCTCGCCGCGGAGTTTCCCGGACATGTTGGTGGCGATTTTGCGGTATACGATCTCAATCCGGCTCACGGTGGCAACGGTCGGGTAATCTTCCCTCACAGCATCACTGCCGGGCACATCGAACCATCCTGCGGAACCGGAACGGTCGCGGTGGGGATAGCAGTTGTGGAGAGCGGAAAAGTTTCACTTGATGAAGGAGAGCTTGAGCTTTCTTTCGAGTCCGGTGGAAGTTCTTCCGCAATAGGTGGGCCCGACATCACGGAGCTACAGTTGACAGCAAAGGATAGGCGGGTAACAGATGCGCGATTCAGCCACAGTTCTGTGGAGATCATTGCCATCGGCGAAGCGTGGGCCTAGATCTTCTCTAAATTAAAGGGCATACGGGAGTAAATAATGAGTGAGAAACAGGTCGCAGTCGGTTCGGAGAACAAGGGAGACTGTCTCGTTACGGTGACTCCATCCGCATTGCTTAAGATCGAGATCGAGGCGGGAAACGCGAGACTCGTGGAGCGAGGGATTCGTGCCGTCATCGAAACGACCACGGGTGCAATGGGAATCACCGCGGCGGAGGTCACGGTGATGGACAAAGGTGCGCTTGACTACGTTCTTTCCGCGCGTACCGAGACGGCGCTGCAAACGGCTTTTCCGGAGATTGCTTCCCAAATTCGGCGAACAATTGAGCGTACTGCAACTGCACGAGATCGCCTGCGGCGCAGCCGGCTCTACGCACCGGGAAACAATCCGCGTCTCCTCGCGGGGATCGATTTGCACGATGCGGATTGTATCCTCCTCGACCTGGAGGATTCGGTCCCGTTGCAAGAGAAGAGTGCGGCACGGATCCTGGTGAAACACCTGTTGACGACCATAAATCTCCCCGAGGCGTGGGTGCGGATCAACCCTCTCTCCTCGTATGGTGCCGACGACCTCGATGAGGTAATGTTGGGGCGACCGCATGGGATCTGCCTTCCTAAAACGGAGTCGGCCGCCGATGTTGAAGCCCTCTCTCAATCCCTTTCTGAGAAGGAGCGCGAACTCGGGATCCCGGTCGGATCGACCTATATCATGCCAATCGTCGAGACGGCAAAGGGGATCCTCCACGCAGAAGAAATCTGCAGCGCGGACGAACGTTTGGTTTTGGTCTCCTTTGGAGCGGAGGATTTCACGCGCGATGTGGGTGCCAAGAGGACGCACGACAGCCTCCTCTTTGCGCGGTCAATGCTTGTCGCAGCTGCCAAATCGGCAAGGATCCAGGCCTCGGACACGGTCTATGCTGACATCGCGGACGAAGCAGGGTTGATCGCCGAGACGAAGCTGGCGCGCGACCTTGGTTTCGATGGGAAGGGAGCAGTCAATCCGCGCCAGATAGAACCGATCCACAGGGTCTTCTCCCCGAGCGAGGCGGAGATTGAGGAGGCAATGAAGGTTATTGCTGCGGCGGAAGAGGCGGAGAGAAAGGGAGTAGGCGCCGTGGCGCTCGGGGGCAAGATGATCGACCGACCGGTTTTAGAACGGGCCCGTCGAACGCTCAAGCTGGCAGAGGAGGGATCACGATGAAGAACGCGCTGGGTAGAGATGTACCGGAAAAGATCGGCGATCGTGCTCTGCGACCGTTTGAAGGAGCGTTTGCAAAGATTCCCACCGGGAAGAAGGCCGCTCGCCCTCAGAAGACGATCGCACTTGGCGATAACAAGGTCCTTCGTTCGCTCGAGGAGGCGATAGAGGCGACCGGGTTGAAGAGCGGAATGACCATCTCCTTTCACCACTCCTTTCGAAACGGCGATTACCTGGTGAACCTGGTCGTCGATGCCTGCGCGCGCATGGGGATCAAGGACCTACGACTTTTTCCCACTGCCCTCTTCCCAGTGCACGAGCCACTGATAGATCACATCAAGAACGGCGTGGTGACGCGCATCGAGGGATCGATGAACGGTCCAGTAGGGGCGTTCGCCTCCCAGGGAGGGAAGCTTGCCCAGCCGGGGATACTTCGTTCGCACGGGGGTCGCTGGCGCACGGTCGAGGCAGGGGATATCAAGATAGATGTGGCGTTCATCGCCGCTTCTCAGGCTGACCCGTACGGGAACGCCAACGGGATAAACGGGAAGACTCCCTGTGGGCCAATATCTTTCTCCACCGTCGATGCAATGTACGCTGAAAAGACCGTGGTGGTAACTAACGACCTCGCCCCCTATCCGGTTTACCCGTTCGAGATCCAGCAGGGGTGGACCGACTATGTGGTCGTTGTCGATGAGATAGGCGACCCGGAGAGTATCGCCTCGGGGACGCTTAAGATTACTCGTTCCCCCACGCGTCTTCGCATTGCCAACCTTGCCGCCGCTGCGGTGGTCGCCTCTGGGTACATCGTGGATGGGTTCAACTTTCAGGGAGGAGCCGGAGGAATCTCACTCGCTGCGACGAAATTCGTGGGTGAGGAGATGGAGAAAGCAGGAATTATCGGGGGATTTGCCATGGGCGGTGGAACGAAGCTCATCGTCGATATGTTGCATCGTGGAACTGTACGGACGATCCTCGACGGGCAGGCATTTGACCTCGATGCAATTGCGTCCCTGCGCGAGGATTCAAACCATGTACTCATGGATCCCGGGCACTACGCAAACTACGACTCCCGAGGCTGTTCTACCTACATGCTCGACGCGGCATTTCTTGGGGCGACTGAGGTCGACCTTGACTTCAACGTTAACGTCAACACCCACTCCGATGGACAGCTCCTGCACGGGATCGGCGGGCACCAGGACGTCGCAGCCGGGGCGAAGATGACTCTGATCACCATCCCAACCCTGCGCGGACGCCTCCCAGTGATCGTAGATTCCGTAACTACGGTGACGACTCCAGGAGAGGTGGTTGACGTAGTCGTGACCGAACGAGGGATCGCGGTCAACCCGAAGCGAGAAGACTTAAAGGAGCGTTTTCTCGCAGCCGGTCTTCCGCTGCGGGAACTCGTGGAGATTAAGGCCGAAGCGGATCAGCTTATTCAGCCGCTTGGCCAGCCAGTCTTTGGCGATGAAGTGATCGCACTCATCGAGTGGCGAGATGGAACGGTTATTGACACTGTAAGGAGGGTTGTAGGATGGGAGTGAAAGAAGAATTATTGGTGATCCTGCCGGAGATCGACCTGATCGAGGATGCAGGGTTGCGCGAGAAGGTTCTAGCTACTTGGGGGGAAGCACTCGACCGAGGCGGTTGGAAACCAAAGGATATCGAACGGATGCCGTTTACCCTGGCGAAGAAGGTGGATATCAACTTCGCGCAGCACGTGCGGAGCGTGACAAGGATCTGCCTCGCCGTAGCTAGTAC
>JAYEFP010000184.1:0-6413 GCA_034715975.1 Candidatus Bipolaricaulota bacterium
CATCAATAAGGATAACTACGGCGCCCTCTTGTTTGACTACTTCAGCCGTTTTCAGGAGGTTGGCTTGGGAGCAGTCCTGCGGTATGCCTTTGTCGGACAGCAGGGATCCATTAAAGGGTACTACTTCCCAGCCAAGGTGGGCGATAGCAAACTTGACTTATCCCTTACCCACACTGCAACCTTGCCTAACGACTGGAAGATGACGGGGAGCGTGACGTACCACGAACAGGGGGCCGCGCATGAGCTCACATTCTCGTCGTCCACCAGCGGCCTCATCGATCAATGGAACTTCGCCCTCTCTGCTTCTCGCAACAGGACCGAGCATGACGATCAAGTCCGCATTGATGAACGCCTTCCTGAATTGACGCTCTCGCGTTCCGCGTTCACGTGGGGCGACCTCTCCGTCACTCCGCGTGTAAGCGTGGGACGGTTCAGTGAGTGGGAAGGGGATTCCCTCACAAGCTCTTCTCTGCGGGCAGACGGATCTATCACCCTACACCTGAATCCGATTACACTCATCGGGTTTAGTATCACGCCGACTGCGTCGTTGCGATTGACGAGCTACGAAGCGGGGGCGATGACCCGTCGTCGGGAGGCGCATACTCTTACCGTTTCCGTTTCACGCCCCGGGATGGAACTTACGTACGCATACCAAGAGATCAACGGGGAGAGCCCGTTTGCTTTCGACCACTTGGTAGCCAAGAATCACATTGGCCTGAACCTGGCGACGGGAACTGAACTTGCTCTGCGACTGGCCGGAGGGATCGATCTCGCGCATGGCACCTTGGACCCGCTGCAGCTACGCGCCAACTGGTCCCCGGGAGCGAAGATTACTCTTGCTGCCGCGTACGACATCCCCGCCTCTGCGTTCACTCACATCGATCTATCGGGGAATGCCACATACGGTGACGTGAGCGTGGACTGGATTATTCCCTTTGACGCGACGAACGATAGGTTCGAATCCTCTACGCTCAAACTCCACGCAGGAAGCTCTGATGTGGGGATGATATCCATTTCGGGAGAAGTTGATCTCAATGAGGCAGAACTTTTGCGCCTTACCTTGGAGACGGAAATGATGTACGGGGCAGAATGGGGAATCAGCCTAGGCGGGCAACTGGACATGGCAACGCAGGCGATCGTCAATCCGAGCTTCGGTTTGTTCCACGATTTCTACGATTGCTTGCGCTTGGGGGTCGAACGCAGGAGCGGACAGGTGTGGGTATATACATCGATTCTCGCTTTTCCCGAGGCGATCTTGCGCTACGCTCCAAGCTCGACGCAGATCAAAGTGGGAGAATAGAAGGAGATGGGTACTGCCGATCATCGACGGAAGAGGCATTGCTTGCAGGGGGCAGGGAAAGCTACGCGGTGACGTGACGGACCTTGTCGGCAGGGAAGCAATTGTAGTTCGCGCAGTCTCTGTGTAGGAATCCCCGCCGTCTTCTGCTTACATAAGCGGCAACGATGACAATTCGCCACTCCAAGACCCTTTTGATGGAGACGATCACGCAGCGGGTCGATGGTGTATGTATCACTGTTGGTCCCCGACGCTTCCTCGCCGATGGCATGACAAAGCAGGGCACGGTGGTGATAGATATCGGGATTAGCATTGCGTTAGAGGTACATACTTGGGGACGTTGACCACCAGGATGTGGCCCCAAAGGCACGTCTGATAACACCTTTCCCGGCGGCGTTGGGCCGATGACAACGATGCTGATCATGGCTAAGGTTGTAAAGTGTGCATCGAATCGCCCTTAGCCAAGGACATCTCGTAACGATCACGCCCCTTGACAGGATACCTTGTCAAGCATATACTGTGCATATGCTATAAATAATAACGGAGGTGGATCATGCCACTAGGAGATCGCACAGGACCGCGGGGCTTGGGTCCAAGAACCGGTCGTGGATTAGGATACTGTAGCGGAAGTCCTGTCCCGGGATACATGAACAGTTGGGGCGGACGCGGTGGTGGTTTTGGTCGTGGTGGCGGCTGGGGCGGTGGTTTTGGTCGTGGCTATGGAAGAGGCGTTGGTCGGGGGTATGGTGCTGCGTATGCTCCAGCCGCATACGTCCCGCCTGCATATAACCCTGATCCGCAGGCACGGGCAAGTGCACTGCATGCTCAGGCAGATGAGCTAAAGGTCGCGCTGGATAACATTACACGCGAGCTCGAGAACTTGGAAAAGAGCGACAACGACCAGTAGGTAGATAGAGCAGTCCCCGCCATATCGGCGGGGACTCTTTTCTCAATATGCACCATAAGACTCGATAGGAGTCTTCTCTAGCTTCCGCAGCCACACCCTCCACCAGAAGAAGGCGTGCTAGGCTCTCGAACCCCTTTCACTCGGTAGTCAATGCTTGTTGTTGTTGTTTTCCCACGTGAGTCAGTGATAGAGAGCAGTATCTTGTACGTCCCCTCTGCGGCAAAGGCGTAACGAATCGTGCTTCGCTTCGAGGTTTCCATTCCTCCCAACTCCCAGATGTAGCGAATGATCTCACCATCAGGGTCATAGGAGGCAAGGCCCATGAATGTCACCTCCTGCCCGGCGATTCCCTGGGTAGGGATTACACGGATCGACGCCACCGGTGAGATGTTGCCAGGAAGAAGAATCTCTCGATCAAATGTGGTGTGTTCTTCTTGGAACCACATCTGCCCCGCGTTGTCGATATACTCTGGTATTGTCCCAAGGATGTGCTGAGCTTTCCCTTCTGCCGGCGATGCCTCCACGGGAATCCAGGCCGTACGCGAGGGAAGCACAATCCCGACCAAGACCCAAACGTGTTCTCCATCGGGCCAACCCTTTTGTGCAACAAGATGCGTCTGATATCCATTGGATGTCAGGACTCCTGCTGTATAGGCAGCAAAGTCAGGACTCATCCACTCTGTTGAGGCGAAGTAGCGACCGGAGCCGAGCCCGTAGTCGCCAAGCAGGTCCTGAAGGTTTCTCATTGCAGTTTGCAGTGAGAGCAGTTCGGTAGCTGAGTAAGCACTCGTATTTGGTGAAAGGACAGTGAGTTCATCAGCTCCAAGCACGGGCAGCCACAGGACAGCCACGATCAACATCGCCAGACAGAATCGTTTTGTCATTGTTCCCTTCTTATCTGCGTAGTATAGCAGAAACTGGAGAGGGATACTTGCTTCGAGCTAAGCTTACTGGGAGCCTGTGTGACTATTCAGGTCCGGCAGCTCTCCCGCTTTTTGCAACGCCAACTTTGAGGTGATTGGGCCAATCAGTTCGTGAATGACCGTCGCTCCGATAGTCACGCTCACGATGATGTTGCTGATATCAGCAAATGCCGGGTTCTGCCGCATGATCAACGCAAGGCCGATGACGATTCCTCCTTGTGGGAGAAGCCCCCAGCCGGTGTATCGCCTTACGGTCTTCGATGCATGCGCAAGAGTGGCTCCAGCGAACGCGCCGCTGAGCTTGCCAATAGCGCGAAACACGACAAAGAGCAACACAAACGGGAGGAACTTGGCTAGAACTGAAAAATCAAGGTACATCCCACTGATGGTGAAGAAGAGGACAAAGATAAGTGGCTCGGCATAGTCCTCGATGAGGCGGAAGATGCGATCCCGCTGTCGTCCGAAGTTGACCACAGTGATCCCCACTGTCATCGTGGCCAATAATTGGTCGAGATCGAGTAGCGTTGCAATCCCATAGCAGAGACACAGGGCAGCAAGGATGATGGCAATGTACAATCCCTCAGGGGCATTGTGAAGTGCACGCGTGGCAAAGTGGAAGAGAAGACCGCATGCCACACCAAGGGCAATCGACGCAGCAATGGCACCAAGCGGCGTGAGGAGGGATCCAACGTGTAGAGACGTACTTGCACTGAAGATAGCGGCAAGGGCGGTCGCAAAGCTGAAGTTGATTATCCCCAGTGCATCATCGAGTGCCGCAACACCCATGATGGTGAAGGATACGGGCCCTTTCGCCTTGTATTGGTGCATTACTGCTAGTGTCGCGGATGGATCCGTGGGAGAAGCGAGCGCGCCCAGGAGAAGGCCCAATGGTAGGTATGTGGCGATGAACGTCGCACCTTGAATGTGGGCGATAAGAGGAAGGGTGACCAACGCGCCAACCGTCACCATCAGCGCGGCGAGCTCAGCCTCACCCAGCGCAATGAACGCGATCCCCTTTCCAAGCTCTCGCAGAGGACCGAGGGCAAGCGTACCTCCAACAGAGAAGGTGAGAAGAGCAAGAGAGACATTAGTAATCGGCTCCGATGATTGAACAAACGAGACAGGCACAATGTGGAAGACCTCGGGATTGAGCAGGACACCTGCCAGGATGTACCCGGTAACGCGTGGGAAACCCAGCTTCTCTCCCAACTCCCCCAGTATGATCCCTGTGGTGAGTGTTATACCAAGTATTAGTAGCGTGTTCATAACTGATACCTCGTTGTGGACGTTCCAACGTGAAGTGTTATCTATAGTACTTTTCCCGGGAGTGTACGCCTACTCGAAGGCATTGGCAACAACAGATGATTGGGGACAAGGGCGTGTTTCCCACTCTTCTGCAAAAGAGAGCTGGCGGCTCATACGCCAAACGTGCTTGAGTGATCGACGCAAGCTGCTTACAGTCGCCAATATCTTGCTTCCGCTTGACTGTCGGTGACAATTGTGCTAGGGTAATGTCAGCATCTTTTATAAAAGTACGTCGCAGAAGCTGAAAGAAACGCTTTACAGAAGAGGCATATGCCACACAACGCCGTTACGACACAGAAGGTGAGAGAGAACAACGTCATTCGTGTCCTGCTTGCATTGAGAGATCATTCTCCGCTCACTAGAAACGAGCTCTGCAAATGCCTCAACCTCAGCCGCCCTACAGTTGAGGTAGCGATCGCAAGTCTCCTTTCCAAGAATCTAGCAGTGCACAACGGACATGGGCCGTCCGAAGGCGGACGCCGCGCTGTGCTCTTCGCGTTTAACAACGCCGCTCGATATGCCATCGGAGGCGATCTAGAACTGCCAGAGCTTAATCTCACTCTGTGTGAGTTGGATGGATCAGCGATTCTCTCTGAGACATCCACCCTTACCAAGACGGACATAGCCGAGCCGGAGAAGGCGCTGTCTGTTATTAGACGGAAAACCGAAGAGATGCTACGTAATGCAGGAAAAGACCTCAATCAGATCATCGGTATGGGCTTGGGAGTCCCCGCATTCCTCAAAGGAAACGAGATCACTATCTCTGGCCAGAACCTTCCACAATGGAAACATGTGCCCGTGCAATCGATGCTCGAAGAGCAATTACATATCCCCATCGTTATAAACAGGGATGTCAACTTCATGGCTCTAGCGGAAAATCACTTAATGGGCTACCAAGACAAGGTGATGAGCTACATCGCCCTGAGAAAAGGTGTAGGAAATGACGTCCGCATGGGAGGGAGTACTCTTCTTGATGGGAAGGTCTTCCATGGGGGGAGTGGGAATGCCTCTTCCTTACAACATGCCTATGTGGAAGTCGCTGACATAGTGCAACGAAGCCAAGAAGCAGTTTCGTCAGCTCAAGCAGCTGAAGAACTAGCCTCTTTTATAGCTTCTTCGCTTATCGAACCAATAAAGCAGATGGTGACGTTCTTTGACCCAAATCGACTCGTCATCAACGCGAAAATCCTTGATTCTGCGGAGATGGCGTTCATCAACCAGATAGCTACTCGACTCAGCACCCAGCTTGGTAGCGAGTTCGACTGGGGAATCGAAGTATGCCAGGCGCAGGATCAATCCTTCAGTTGCGCGAAGGGAGGAGCATTGTTCGTGTTGCAAAGATTATTCAGTCGATCAGACGAGTTGATGAAGGGGTTAGTTGCCTCTCCATCCTAGAATAGAAGGAGGTCGCCCAATGCCGCGAGCGAGTATCTGCCCTCCTCGCGAGAAGACCGAAGCCTTGACTATCAGTACGCAAAGCGTTAGAATCCGAAAGGATAAGCGCATAACACGGAAGTGAAATGCTAGTAGATGAAAGAAGGCACCAAATCGCACAGCTGGTTGTAGCTCGCAAGGTGGCAACAGTCGCCGAACTAAGCGAGCAATTTGTGGTTTCTCCTGTTACGATACGCTTGGATCTAGAAGCGCTTGAAAGCCAAGGTCTACTGAAACGGAACCATGGTGGTGCTGTCGCGCCCCAGGTCCTGCGCTTCGCCCCCGCATTTCAAGAGAAGACCAGCGTCCATCTCCTCGAAAAACAAGCCATTGCCGAATGTGCAGCACAGCTAATCGAGGATGGAGATCGTGTCATCATAGATTCCGGCAGTACTGCCCTTCTATTCGCGCGTAAACTGCGAGATCGCAAGCTTACGGTCCTAGTTAACTCGGTTTACACACTCAATGAACTGACCGGCGCCCCACATATTGAGCTGATCACGGTTGGCGGAAGTCTTTACGAACCAGGCATGAGTTTCGTGGGACC
>JAYEFP010000185.1:0-1731 GCA_034715975.1 Candidatus Bipolaricaulota bacterium
ATTATCGATGGCCAGCAGAGGCTCTCGACCTTACAGGTCCTAATCGCAGCTATGCGTCACTTGGCGCAAGAGAATCACCAAGGGGAGTACTCGGAGGCATTCAATCGGTTGGTACGGAATTTCGTCAAGGCTGGAGGAAAGGCTTTTGCGGGTGCGCAGGCGACGGTGATAGGTAATCGCAAACCGGTGTGCCTCATCGCGAACATGACGCAGCAGCAACAGGGCTTGGCTTCCCGCAGGGAGCAGGGTTAGGTCTGACTTTCCGGGCTGGAAGACCTCTTCGTGTTTCTTGGCGAGGCCAATCGTCTCGATCCCGTCGATCTCAAGCTCTCTCAAGACGGACACGGCAATGTTCAGTTGCCCCTTTCCCCCATCGACCAGCAGGAGATCGGGAAACTGCGAGAATTTCCCGCGCGATATGCTGGGGTCGCTCAACTCGGCCAAACCGCGGCGGAAGCGGCGACGTAGGACCTCGCCCATCATCGCGTAGTCGTCCGGCTTACCCGAGATCCTTACTTTGAAACGGCGGTAGTCATCGCGTAGCGGCCGGCCGTTCTCGAAGACGACCATCGACCCGGTCGCCTCTCCCCCTTGCGTGTTTGAGATGTCGAACGCCTCGATCCGTTGAGGGAAGGACGACAGGGACAACGCCTCGGCGAGCTCAGCAAGGGCAGCACCCGTCTCCGCGCGAAGTGTGGTGGAGATCCTCGCCCCCTTGAGGGAGTAGCGCGCGTTCTCGTTCGCCATCTCGATGAGGCGGTGTTTCTCCCCCCTCTGGGGGACCTTTAACTTTACTCGACGACCTCGCAACGAGGAGAGCCAGTCGCTTACCCGATCGGATTCCGCGATCTCCGCTGGGAGGAGAACCTCCTGAGGGATCGTGGTCGCGACGGAGTAGTACTGTGTCAAGAAGGCGGAGAGGACATCCGCAACACTCGGATCATCAGGTGCGCGCAGGTGGAATGTCTCCCGCCCGGAGAGGCGTCCGGCACGGACGAGGAAGACCTCGACACAAGCACGATCCTCCTCGATCGCCACCCCAAGCGCATCCCGGTCTGCCAGGTCGGAGAGGGCGACTGACTGTCGTTCGAGGGTTCTTGAGAGGGTGGATCGCTGATCCCTGAGATGTCCCGCCAGTTCGAACCGTTCCTCAACCGCAGCCACGGCCATCCTCTCGCGTAGTTGCTTCATGAGGCTGACTACCCGCCCCTCGAAGAGCAATGCAGCGCCATCCACGGCCTGTGCGTACTCCTCCGTGCTCACCAGCCCGGCACACGGCCCCAGGCAGCGGCCGATGTGGTAGTTGAGGCAGACACGACGCGGTTTTTGCAGTGGGATGTTAAGCGTGCAGGTGCGGATGGGGAAGATCTTCTGGGCGAGCTTGAGAAGCGAGCGCATCGCCTTGGCGTTCGTGTACGGACCGAAGTAGCGTGCCCCGTCATCCCTGCGGCGGCGGACGACCATCACCCGCGGGTAGGGCTCATCGGTAATCTTCAAGTAGGGGTAACGCTTGTCGTCGCGCAGACGAATGTTGAACCGCGGCTGGTAACGCTTTATCAGGGAATCCTCGAGGATGAACGCCTCCGCCTCGGTAGAGGTCTGTATTACCTCGAAGTCCGCGATCTCCAGTGCCAATCTTCGCGTCTTCCTCGGCATCCCCCTCGACGAGTGAAAGTAGGAGCGCACGCGGTTCTTCAATATCGCGGCCTTCCCCACGTAGATCACCCCTCC
>JAYEFP010000186.1:0-1722 GCA_034715975.1 Candidatus Bipolaricaulota bacterium
ATCGCAGCGAAGCCTCTATTGAGCTTGATAGAGCGCGCAATGGTAACAGAAACTGGTGGAGGTGGCGGGAGTCGAACCCGCGTCCGAAGGTACCGCCGGTCAGCATCTACAAGCTTAGTTTCGTGATTTAGTCTCGGAAAGCGCCCTCCCACGACCAGGATTGCTCTTTCCCAAGCTTTCTAAGGTTCATCGCGCAATGGAAAGCGCAAAGCACGATATACCCGCTAAGTTGACGCCCGAGTGAAGCCCGCGGGAAGCTCCATCAGACGACCTTGCGCTAATTAAGGCAAGGAGTAGCGAATGCGTAATTCGCAGTTGTTGTGTTCGCAATTGTTGTTTGTTTCGTCAGTTTTAGGAGATAGCGAAAGCTCCGCTTGCAGCCTTACTTTGGTAACTCCGTCGAATCCATACACCCCCATGTCAAAGAACCATCATCATTATAGCACCTAGAAGTGAGACTGGCAATCGGCATATTCCTGTGGTTATCATCTGTTTGCCAATGAGGTATTCAGTGATCGGTATCAGTCTATCATTTGCCGCCGGAATCGGTGTTGGCTCGGTCTTACCGCAACACCGGTTAGCGTTGTGGATTACGTGTGTAGCTGTAACGATTGCTTTCTTGCTCTTCCGCTGCTGGAAAAGAGAGCTGCTCGCGGGCCTTCTCATCAGCGTTGCACTCCTGGGCGCGCTTCGGTATCAGTCGCTGCCCGTGATCCCAACATCGCTCTACAAACAGGCGGATAATCTGCGAGAGATTACGGGAACGATCATCTCCTACCCCGAGGGCAGATCAGACCACACGATGCTTATCATCGCACCAGATCAGATCGCATCGAAGGTCTCCGTTACGCTCTTCTGGAAGGGAGAGGAACCCCCGTCGCTCCTGTACGGGGACCGCGTGCGGATCACGGGTTCGGGGAAGGCCCCGGAGAACTTCGATGACTTCGATTACCGTGGGTACCTGGCGCGTCAGGGGATCTTTGCCACGATGATGGTTGACTCACCGAGCGATGTGCACCGATTGGGAGTCGGGGGAAGTCGCGTCATGCGTCTCGGTGATAAGATCAGGCAACGTCTCTTGGCACAAATCGATGCGCTCCTACCGAGCGAGGAAGCAGGCCTGGCACACGGGCTGCTGTTCGGCGAAAAGGGGATGATGTCGGCGGAGATCGAAGACGCATTCCGTCGCGCCGGACTAATGCACCTGCTCGCCGTCTCGGGGCTGCACCTGGGGATCTTCCTCGCCGCGCTGTGGTTTCTGCTACGCCTGTTCGGCCTGCGTCCGCGAGTCACATATCCAGTGGTGGGAATTGCCGTATTGCTCATCCTGTGGATCGTCGGGCCACGCGTAAGCCTGGTACGTGCCGCACTGCTGTTTGCCTTCCTCGCCCTGGGAAGTGTCCTTGCCGACTGCGGATTGATCCTCAGGCGTTGGGTAAGCTCGTATTCCGGTCTCGCGGCGGCGGGCCTGGTCCTTCTTGCCATCCGTCCGAGTGCACTGTGGAACGTCGGATTCCAACTGAGCTTCGCCGCCACAGGAGCGATCCTCTTCTTGTTCGATCGACGCTTTCACGTTCAGCGAAGGCTAAGAACTCTTGCACAGCGCTCGCCGCTTCCAACAAGCATCGTCTCCTACCCACTTACCCTCATTGCCGTGTCAGCAGCAGCACAGGCAGGGACGGCGCCATTCCTCGCCTACCACTTTCACGCCCTTTACCCGTT
>JAYEFP010000187.1:0-1717 GCA_034715975.1 Candidatus Bipolaricaulota bacterium
CAGCGTTCTTCCCAGCGTCTGATCGCGTCCGGCAAGGACCACGGCGGTCGGCATGTCGCGTCCCACTTCCTCGGCGTGGCTCGGTCCGGAAAGAGTGAACACGCCACGTGCATCGACCGCGTCAGCAATTATCTCGGACATCGTTTGGCGTGAATCGCGATCGAGGCCCTTGGCGAGGTTGACATAGACCTTCTTCTCAGGAACCAACGCGGCAATCTGTTCCATCATTCCCCTCATGGCAAATGAGGGAACGGCAAGAATGACCGTCTCTGCGGCGAGCGCTTCAGAGAGCAAAGCCGTCACGTGTAGATGCTTGTGCGGAAGCTTGACCCCGGGCAGGTAATCGACGTTCTCTCGGGTCTTGTCGATCGTCTCAGCCGCATGCGGGCGTCGTGCCCACAGTATCACATCGTGGTTATTCAGCGCCAGGAGCCGGGAGAACGCCGTCCCCCAGCCTCCAGCGCCAATTACCGAGATACTCACTTCTCGTCTCCCATCGAGATCGGCATTAGGGTACCGGCATGCTCTTCGATCCACGTGGTGGCGATGTCCAGCGGGTCTTCATCCTCTCCCACTTCGATATCGGGGGTCAGACCCACGCTCTGCACAGCGTTTCCATTAGGTGTCTTGTACTCTCCGATAGTCAGCTTGAGGGCAGATCCGTCTGTGTAGTTGAACAGTTGCTGAATCACGCCTTTACCGAATGATTGCTCGCCGATCAGGATTCCCATCTCATGATCGCGGATCGCCCCCGCGGTGATCTCCGCTGCACTCGCTGTACCACCGTTAATCAATATGGCAATAGGCAAATCCGGAATCCTGTTTCCGCTTGAGTAGTAGTTTTGATCGCCCGAGATACGACTCTTTGTTGAGACGATGACTCCCTTGTCGACAAACCGACTGGAGACAGAGATGGCCGCGGAGAGGAGGCCGCCAGGGTTGTTGCGCATATCAAGGATAATCCCGTCGAGTTTGTCGAGGTCGAAACTGACAAGCGCCTTGTCCAGTTCAAGCGTTACGTCGCTATCGAAACGCGACAAATGAATGTAGCCGATCCTGTCATCATTCACAAGCTTGCTCGTTAGAGCGACAACGGTGATCTTATCTCGCACAACGGGAATATCCTCCTGCGTGTCGTCCTTGTGGAGCACACTGAGCGTTACCGTTGTCCCGATCTCCCCACGGATCTTCATCGCCGCCCCGGAGAGGGTGATCCCTTCCGTAGACTCGCCATCGATCTTCAAGATCTTGTCGCCGGCCTGAATTCCCGCTGCCTCTGCCGGTGTGCCAGAGAGAGGCGCAATCACGGTGAGCACCTTGTCCTTAATCGAGATCTCGATGCCCACGCCGCTGAATTCGCCCGCCAGGCTGCTTTCAAAATTCTCCAGATCAGCGGGATCGAAGAACTCGCTGTAGGGATCATCGAGTTCTTCGACAAGACCCTTCAGCGCCCCGTACAAGGCTTGCTGGTCATCGACTCGTTCTGGCTCGTAGAAGTAGTTCTTAATCGTCTGGTAGACTTGCGAAAGCGGGGAGAAGAGATTGGGGTTCGTTTGCTGTGCACCCCCAACTCCCAATACGACAATCAACACGATCGTCGGGATCAGTAACATCAGCGCTCTTCGGACCATGGACTCTCTTTTCAACTCATTCACCCCTTTTTTGCCTATGTAGTACGTGTTCAACATTGTGACCCGCGCCGTCTCGAAAGGGGAGT
>JAYEFP010000188.1:0-1715 GCA_034715975.1 Candidatus Bipolaricaulota bacterium
CAGACAGGGACACGCACAGGCAGGCGTATGCAGGCAGGCCTTGAGTGAGTGCAACGAACGGGCGAGAGAACAACGTTTTATCATCTGCGGCCAGGATTTCCTTACCCACTCGAAACGACGAAGAGCCTCAAAAACATAGCTATGCTCCAGGTTTTCTTGGCGATCATTGCGTCTTGAGGGAGCGTAGCAAACGGGCGAGAGAGATTGCTTTTTGAAAGCCTATTTCCGATTATCTGCCATGCGGAGGTGGATATGCTTCTTGAAGAGCAGATTGGAGAGGAACTACGGAAGCGTAAACTCACGATCGCTGTAGCTGAATCGTGCACAGGGGGGTTACTCGGAAGCAGACTCACTGATGTTGCCGGATCGTCGGAGTACTTCCTCGGCGGTGTGATCGCCTACCAGAACGAAGTAAAGGAATCGGTCCTCCGTGTTCCACACAAGGTCATCGCAGCGCACGGTGCGGTGAGCTCCGAGACGGCGGAGGCGATGGCCAGTGGGTGTCGCGATCTGTTCAAGTGCGACATAGCTGTCTCTATAACCGGGATCGCCGGGCCGGGAGGAGGAACCGCTGAAAAGCCGGTCGGGCTTACCTATATCGGATTAGCCACCTCACGAGGCGTGATCTCTCGCCGTTTCCGTTGGGAAGGAAGCCGCATGCAGAACAAGGAATCTTCCGTCCGCGCCGCTATAGAGATGATCCTCTCCGCACTAAAACTAGAAGCGTAGGCTCTTTGATGCTTGGAGTGGCCAGCGAGCTCTTGATCGCAAGTGATAGAATACTGTCCGCTTGTTGTCACTCGCTTAAGACGTGATCTCAGCAGTCAGCTTAAAGCACAAGATTCACTCGCTCTGTCTCATTACCCATCACCATGTTGTGTCTCTGCGAGAGAATGCTCTTGCTCTCTCATTACCCTTCACTCTTTCACGCCTGCCTGTGCCGACGCCTGTCTGCGTCTGCCTGTGCGTGTCCGCACGCAGACAGGTCCGAAGGACAGGTAGGAGGCAGACAGGTCTTTGCGATAGGCACTTTGTTACGCCCCATATTTTCAGTTACGGTCTCAAGATGATAAGGAACCAAGGATACTCTTGTGTCTAGTCGCTCAAGCGTACCGCAGTACCGTAGGCCAGTATTTCGGCCGCGCCGGCCATGGTCTGCGATGTGGTGAATCGCACTCCAAGGATAGCGGTCGCTCCCTTTGATTCCGCATCACGGATCATCCGGTCGAGCGCTTGGTCGCGCGCCTGACTGAGCATACGCGTGTAGTCTTTTATCTCCCCACCAACTATGTTCCGCAATCCGGCCATGATGTCCCGCCCCATGTTGCGGGCACGTATGGTATTTCCCCGCACCAGGCCAAGTACTTCTTCGATCTTCCGCCCTTCAATCGTCTCCGTTGTCACTATAATCATCCTTATCCCTCCTGCGTTCAATTATCAGCCCAACGATCGTGATAAGCAGCCCTGTCGCCCCAACGAGAATGACAACCTTGAAAAACAGACCGAGCCCCGGCGCCATAACAACGGTGCGAATCACCAGGTACGCCGCGTATCCTCCCAATAAGACACCAGCAACGATCATCAGGAAGTATCCGAGTTTGAGCATTCCCTCCTCCTCATATCTGGCTCCAATTTTTTCCCGTTTCCACCTTTACCTTCAGTGGGACACGCAGGTCCATCACCCCTTCCATCTCTTTCTTGATCGTTTCACTCGC
>JAYEFP010000189.1:0-1711 GCA_034715975.1 Candidatus Bipolaricaulota bacterium
CGCCCGTTCGTTTCACTCACTCAAGACGCTGAGGCGCAGAGCGGTACAACTTAACCCCTACGGCACGGATACCCTGCTGTACCGTTCCCTTGATAGGTTTGTGCTTTTGTTGTGAGCTTCCTTGGCGCCTCTGCGTCTCTGCGCGAGTATGTTTTTTTGTTCTTTACCCTACTTCAGCGCTTTCCTTGGCGCCCTGTCTCCCAGAGTACGACAGAAGACAGGCCTTTGCAGCTCTGCGAGAGAACCCTTCTGGTCTCTTATCACTCATCACTGATTACCAATCACTGCTTCGCGTCTTTGCCAGAAGCACTCTGTTCTGCATAAGCATCTTCAATTACCCACCCGAAACAACGAAGAGCCACAAAAGAGTGAGCTGCCTTTCTTGTGTGTTTGTGAGACAATCCACACAGACTGACCAGCAGAGTCAATCATCTCAACGCACACACCCTTTTCCCTAATGCAAACGCCGATTGGAGCATGTGCGCACCGATCGCTCCTTTCGCGTCAACGCCACCAACAAGCAATTCATCACAGTAGTCGGCCTCATAGACATTGAAGAAGTAACGTACTGTTCGTCTTACGCCTTCGAAATTGGCGCGAGGATCGGCAGCCACAGAGAGCAGGATCCCTTTCCGTCGGGCATGTCCACCTTGCGATAACGGCAAAGGTAATTGCAGACGGTACTTGCGCACCCATTGGCATTGTGAACGATCGACAAGACACTTCACCCGTGCGGGAAGGCCAGCAAAATACAAAGGAGCGGATAGGGCTATCACATCGGCAGCGATGATCTGCCTGTTCACCTGCTGGAAGTCGTCCTCGACAATGCACTTTCCGTCCAACGCGCAACCACCGCAATCATCACAAGGCGCGATCTGCAGCGCCGAGATACGCAACACCGTCGTATCAGCACCAACTTGTCGCGCACCCGCCAAGAACGCGTCAAGCAACTTGTCCGTATTCCCGTCCCGTCGCGGGCTCCCCGCAAGTCCAAGAACCATCCTCTTCGTCTGTTCATCCATCGCATACTCCTTTTACCCCATTGGCGCCCTTACCGCCAGTGGCGTGAAGTACCCGTTTCGCCATTCACGATAGATTCACCCCGCCTTCACGAATCGTTCATAAAGCCGGGATAGAATTACCCTATAAAGATGCAAATGCAATGGGGGTGAATACATATGGCTAAGCAAACAGTCACAGATAAGCTCTCGATCTACATTCCGCAGAAGAAAATGGCGCAAAAGCCAGTGGAAAGATTGATCAAGCTAGCTGAGCAGAGAGATCGCTCGATGAACTACCTGGTCGTGGACGCAGTCTTGCAGTACCTTGCCCGCGAAGAGAAGAAGTAACGAGAGTTGACAAGGACAAGCTGCTTCTCGGCAGAAGTTTCTGTTACGCAGAAGTTTCTGTTACGCAGAAGTTTCTGTTGCGTGGAACAGCTTGTCCCGCCTCTCTTTTCGTGTTGCATTTGATCATTCGGTTTTCACAAGGACACAAGCCCAGCCTCTCGCCCACTCGCTAACGCTCAGCTCAAGGCCTGCCTGTACGTGCCCGCAGGCAGGGCAGAGACCGCTAAGAAATGCTTTTACTTATTGTCCTCAATGCGTTGCTTTCCTCTGCGTCTCAGCGCCTGCCTGTATCGGCGAGGCAGACAGGCCTCTGCGAGAGATGCTTTTCTGTTCCACGTTTTGCATTCAGCCCGGTGCGTCTT
>JAYEFP010000190.1:0-6279 GCA_034715975.1 Candidatus Bipolaricaulota bacterium
AGTTGGTCTTTCAGACAGTGTTGATCTTGGAGTTCAGAGCGGGCTGATGATTGGCTCCTCAGGGGAACCCAGCTTCCTCGGAGCGATTGGCGACATCAAACTCGCCCTCGTGCAGGACCCTGAAACATTCTCCATTGCCCTTGGGATTGGCGGAGGGTATAGCCCCGGTCTCCTTGGATGGGGGGTGCAAGGATCTGTCTATCTCGATAGCAACATTGCTTTCCTTCCGATCTATGCTGTCTATCGTCCGATCCTTCCTCTTGGTGGGGATACCCTGAGCGTGATACATCAGTTAGCGGGCGGTTTGCACCTCGACCTATCGGATAGCATCCGCATACTGATCGAGGTCGATTCGTGGAACGGTGTGCTTGGAGGTGGAATCAGCCTGGATATCATTTTCTAGACTCAAGTGTGGCTGTTGCTGGAAACGGACCACTTCCAGGTTGCTTCTGTGTGTAAGGAAGTGGTCCGTCCGTTTTTTGGCCCTGCGCAAGCAAGTGTCATAGGAGATGCAAACGATGCGAGGAAGGCGTAGATGAAGTCTTTAGAGTTACATGCGTTTTTCATCTACGAGCGAGACCAGAAGTGTAGACTACTTTTGAACGAAGTGACTTTGTAGCTTGGTGACAATCTTCTTATCGGCCGCGGAGAAGTCATAGCTGAATAGGTCGGCGATCCCTGCCCAGCTCCAGTTGGCACAAGCAATCGCCCTTGGTTTGCCGTGCAGGATGCGGCAGTGGAAGGTGTGCAGGGTGATGCGAAAATCCGAATAGTTATGTTCTACAGTGATGAACGGTTCTTGCACTTCTACTTCGATCCCCAGCTCTTCCATCAGTTCACGTGCGAGGCATTCTCGCAGCGATTCACCCGGTTCTTGTTTCCCGCCTGGAAACTCCCACAGCCCGCCGTGTGCATCATCGGAGCGTCGCTGGGTGATTAGAACGCACGCTTGCGCTGAAGGAGCACGATCCCACACAACGCCTGCGGTAACTTCGCAGTGTGGGACCGCATGATCTACTTCCATACTACCGGTCGCGCTTCAACAGGGTCATGTACTTGCCGATGCTGGCAGCTTGTTCGATATTGAGCGTTTCTTCAACCACGCGTTTGAGGTGATCATCGCTCAGTGCGTGCCCGGCGTTGGCGCTGAATTTGTCGATCAGCTCTGCATCGCTCAACGGTCGCTCCGCACGCCCCTTGGCGTGGTCCTCCTGTTTTGTGTACGTCTTCCCATCTGTGGTGGTAATGCCAACGATCGCCCGCTTCACCTTGGGGAAGAGCGCGTCGATCTCCGGGTCGGCGACAACTGTGATCTTCGGCAAGAGATCCCACACAAACGGGTCCTTCAGCGCTTCCGCCTCGAAGTCGGATGGCAGCACGTTCCCCTTGGCGATCGCGACGGCAACGCAGTAGGGGAGCGAATGATCGGCTGTCTCCTTGGTTGTTGGCTGGTACTTGCTCGGATCGGAAAGGATGTCCGCGCCACGCGTGGTGGTCCTAACGACGACCTGGTCTACGTTGTGCGGATCGATCTTGTTCTCCGCTATTACCTCAAGCGTGGCGGTGATCGGCTGGTGGGTGAGGGCTTCTGTTGGGAACGCCTTGTAACCGCATTTTGTGATCATGAACTTATCTCCTAAGCCGGAGAGCATCTTCTCTGGGTCCCAGGTGACGTTCCCGATTACCTCGAACACGCCTTCCTTCCCTTCGAATAGCTGTTCAGATCCCGTATAGCCGGTTGATGCGAGTAGCGCCGCACGCACACCGGCCTCGGTGGCCATTGGATCGGCGGTGTTCTTCATATTGGTCAGGTGCCCGGCGACGACTCCCCCGAGGGTGAAGTGGCTCGACCCGCTGATTCCCACCGCGGCGACGAGCTGGTCCTCGCTTAAGCCAAGCATCCGTCCGGCGACGAGCGGGCTGGCGAACTGGGTGAGAGTGGCGTGGTGCCAACCGACCTCGCGCACACCGGGATCGGCAGCAAGGCACATGCGCATCTCCAGCTCGTAGGCGATGACGATCCCCACGATCAGCTCCTCGCCGTTTGTACTGTTCATCTCCCCCGCGGCCAGAGCGGCGGGGATGATGTCCGATGGATGCGACGGGTCTTGCTTCCAGTAGATGTCGTTGTAGTCCATCGCCCGCACGAGGAGGGCGTTCATCAGCGCGGCGTTGGGGGCGTTTGCCTTCGTACCGTGGCCAATGATCGTTGCCTGATCGCTCTTGCCGAGCTGCTCGATGTACTGGTATGCCTGCCTCATGTCCTCGTGGTCGAGGGCGGCGAGGGCACAGCCGACGCTGTCTAGGAGGAAGCGCTTCGCCTCCTTGCGCGCCGGTTCAGGGATAGCGTCATAGTGAAGAGAGAGCACGAAACGGGCTAAATTGCGGCTGATCGAGTCCATTTGCCCTCCTATGTCGCGGCGGCGATCGCTTCCGCCATTTCCGTCGTGGACGATGATCCACCCATATCGTAGGTGCGGACTTTTCCCTGGGCGATCACCTGTGCGACCGCGTTGTCGATGCGCTCCGCTTTTTCCTTCTCTCCGAGGTAGTCAAGCATCATCTTTGCTGCGCGGATCGTCGCGGTCGGATTGACCTTGTTCTGCCCGGCGTACTTTGGAGCGGAGCCATGCGTTGGCTCGAAGACGGCGTAGTCGTCACCGATGTTTCCCGATGCGGCAAACCCTAGCCCTCCGACGAGTTGTGCCGCAAGGTCGGAGATGATGTCCCCAAACAGGTTTGTGGAGACGAGGACGCTGTATTTCTGTGGGTTCTTCACCAGCCACATACACATCGCGTCGATGTTTGCCTCCCACAGTTCGATCCCCGGGTACTCAGAGGCGATTTTCCTCGCCTCACGTACCATCAAACCCGATGTTTCGCGGACGACATTTGGTTTCTCCACTACCGTGACTGTGGCATAGTCGTGTTTCTTCGCGTATTCGAAGGCATCCCTCGCGATTGTCTGACATCCCTTACGTGTGAAGATGCGCGCCGAGATTGCCATGTCATCGTTTTCCACATTGGCGTAGCGGCTCATCTTGGGATGTGTAGCAAGGGCTGTGCGTATGACTTCGGGTACGGGGTGAAACTCGACACCGGAGTACAGCCCTTCAGTGTTCTCGCGGAACACCACAAGATCAATATCATCGCGCAGATTGAGAGGATTGCCTGCATAGGCCTTGCACGGTCGCAGGTTTGTGTGCAGCTTGAACAACTGTCGAAGACCGACGATCGGGCTCGAATAGACGAGTCCTTTGCCTTGTAGATTGGGTGCCAGCTCCTTTGCCGCCTCGTCCTTCGGCTTGGACGTGATTGCGCCAAATAGGCAGGCGTCAGTTGACTTCAATAGATTGATCGTTCGCTGCGGAAGGGGGTTCCCTTCGGATTTCCAGAACTCCCATCCGATGTCTCCAGGTATGTATTCGGCATCGAAGCCGACCTTGTCTAACACCAAGCGCGCCGCGTTGAGTACGTCCGTGCCCACACCGTCTCCGGGGAGCCAGGCAATGCGGTATTTCGTCATCTTCTCCATCCTCCTCTAAGAACGTGGTCGTGTGATTATACCAAGTGGACAGCATTTGGCTAGGGCTGCGTTGGCATAGGTTCACTTGCATCTCGGATCGCATGGCTATAGTCTATAGCCCTTACTAGACTAACAAAACACGAGGGACGAGTATGTGGACACTTATCGCGGGCGCATTCATGGGATGGGGTTTGGGGGCAAACGATGCCGCCAATCTGTTTGGGCCCGCGGTAGGGAGCCGCGCGTTGCGATTCTGGACGGCGGCAAGCCTCGCCTCACTCTTTGTTGTCATTGGTGCGGTTCTCATGGGAAGCCGCGGTTTCGCGACCTACGGGGCGATCGGGACGCAGACACTAGTCTCTAGTTTCACAGTGATGCTTGCCGCTGGGATCACCGTCGCCGTCATGACCCTGTTCGGCCTTCCTATCTCGAGTACCCAGGCAACGGTCGGAGCGATCATCGGGGGGAGCCTACTCAACGCGAGCGGGGTGAATCTGCAACCACTGGAGAAGATCTTCCTCTCTTGGATACTGACCCCGCTTGGCGGCCTGATCGCTGCCTACATCCCCTACAAGATTATCACACTCTATTCGCACACACTGGTTGGGCGCTTTGCTAGTCACGATCGCTTCATTCGCTGGGGAATCGTGCTTGTTACCTGTTATGGAGCATTCTCCTTGGGGGCAAACAACGTGGCCAATGTGACCGGGGTTTACGTCAAGTCAGGGCTGCTATCGCCTGCGTCTGGCGCTCTCTTTGGTTCACTGGCTATTGCTCTTGGCATCATGACATTCAGCAAGCGGGTGATCCGCACGGTGGGAAGCGGGCTTGTCCCCCTTGATTCCTTTGCCGCACTCGTCGTTGTGTTGGCTGAGGCGATCACACTGAATGTCTATGCGATGGTTGGCGTCCCCGTTTCCGCGTCTCAGGCTGTAGTGGGTGCGCTGGTCGGTATCGGTTTGGTCAAGGGGGTGAAGACGATCGATGCGCGCGCCCTAGTGCGCGTGCTGTTCGGTTGGCTCGGAACCCCGACGATCGCTCTTGCTTTATCCGTGGTACTCGGGCTGCTCGTGCGGATGATCATCTAATCAGTGATGAGTGACGAGTGATGAGAAAGGGAGCATGCCGTGCGGAGGGCGGAACTCGGACTGCGGAACAGAGAAGCTTTTCTCACGCAAAGAACACGAAGAAAAAAACAAAACTTAGAAAGAGAAGAGAGAACATCGTGCTTACGTAGCGTAGCAGCTTGCCCAGTAGGGATTGTCTGCTACGTTTCGCTTCTATAGCTCTCGCAAAGACGCAAAGGGCACCAAGAAGGGCGAAAGCAGACAGACGAAATTGATGAAAAAGAAAGGCCGGGATTTCTCCCGGCCTTTGTGTGAAGCATTGGCTAAGATTCACTCTTACTTGTCTTCCAGTGCTGCCTGCGCCGCGGCGAGACGCGCCACTGGGACGCGATACGGGCTGCAACTGACGTAGTCGAGGCCCACCTTGTGGCAGAAGTGGATCGAGGATGGCTCCCCGCCGTGCTCTCCGCAGATGCCAAGGTGAATATCTGGCCTGGCCTTGCGCCCAAGCTCGCATGCCATCTTCACGAGCTTCCCTATGCCGTCCTGATCAAGAACCTGGAACGGGTCGTGCGTGTAGATTCCCTTGGCGACGTACTCCTTCAGAAACTTGCCCGCGTCATCGCGCGAGAATCCACAACCCATCTGGGTGAGGTCGTTCGTGCCGAAGCTGAAGAATTCCGCTTCGCGGGCAATCTCATCGGCGGTGATCGCCGCGCGCGGTACCTCGATCATCGTTCCGATCTTGTAGGGGATCTCGGCCTTGGATAGCTTGCGTTCGGTGAGGACAGCCTGTGCTGTCTTTTCGATCACGGCACGCTGCAGCTTGAGCTCCTTTACGTTTCCAATCAGCGGAACCATGATCTCCGGGTGAACCTTGACTCCCTCGGAGTAGACATTGCACGCCGCCTCAATGATCGCCCGAGCCTGCATCTCCGTGATCTCCGGGTAGGTGATCCCCAGCCGACAACCACGGTGGCCGAGCATTGGGTTAAACTCGTGCAGGGCGGCGACTTTCTCAGCTATACGTTCTGCCGACACGCCGATTACCTTAGCCACTTCGCGTTGACCCTCTTTGTCGTGCGGAAGGAACTCATGCAGCGGGGGGTCGAGGAAGCGCACGGTCACTGGTCGCTCTCCCATGGCGCGATAGATCCCTTCAAAATCGCTTCGCTGCATTGGGAGAAGCTTCTCCAGCGCTTCGCGTCGTCCTTGTTCGTCGTCAGCGAGGATCATCTCACGCACGGCTATGATCCGGTCTCCCTCGAAGAACATGTGCTCGGTGCGACAGAGGCCGATCCCTTCGGCGCCAAACTTGACGGCCTGCGCTGCGTCGTCTGGCGTGTCTGCGTTGGTGCGCACGCCGAGACGGCGCACCTCGTCGGCCCAAGACAGGAGTGTTCCAAAGCTTCCAGAGAGCACGGGCTCGATCGTGGGAACGCTTCCCAGATAGACTGTGCCTGTCGATCCGTTTAGGCTGATTGGGTCACCAGAGTTGACCGTGTGCCCACCAACGGTGAGCTTCCCGGCAATGTAATCGACTGCCAGATCGCCGGCACTGGCGACGCAGCACTTGCCCATTCCGCGGGCGACGACGGCGGCGTGGCTCGTCATCCCTCCGCGAGCAGTGAGAATTCCTTTCGCCGCGCTCATTCCGCCGATGTCCTCCGGGGAGGTTTCAATGCG